>JBKBSH010000156.1:0-5488 GCA_046291795.1 Burkholderiaceae bacterium
ACGTCGCCGCGAAATGGCAAATCACGCGCGAGGAGCAGGACCGGCTCGCGGTGGAGAGCCACAGGCGCGCGGCGGCTGCGATCGGGGAGGGGCGCTTCAAGAGCCAGATCGTGCCGATCGTCACGAAGGGAAGGAAAGGCGACGTCGCCTTCGATACCGACGAGCATCCGCGCGCCGACGCCACGCTCGAGGACATGGCGAAGCTCAAGCCCGTGTTCGTGAAGGACAACGGCACGGTCACCGCAGGCAACGCGTCGGGCATCAACGACGGCGCTGCGGCGGTCGTGCTGATGGAACGCGCCACCGCCGAGAAGCGCGGTGCCAGGCCGCTCGGCCGGCTCGTCGCCTACGCCCACGCCGGTGTCGATCCGAAGTACATGGGCATCGGGCCGGTGCCTGCGTCGCGGACGGCGCTCGAGCGGGCGGGGCTCTCGATCGACCGGATGGACGTGATCGAAGCGAACGAAGCGTTCGCCGCGCAGGCGTGCGCCGTGATGAAGGACCTGAAGGCGGATCCGGCGAAGGTCAACCCGAACGGCAGCGGCATATCGCTCGGCCATCCGGTCGGCGCCACCGGCGCGATCATCACCGTCAAGGCGCTGTACGAGCTGGAGCGGATCGGCGGCCGCTACGCGCTCGTGACGATGTGCATCGGCGGCGGGCAGGGGATCGCGGCGATCTTCGAGAGGATTTGATGGCCGGCAAACGACGTGCGGCCGCGTTCAGCTCACTTCGCGGCCGTCGTTCAGCCGCAGCCAGCCCTTGACGACGCGATAGATCGCCCAGATCCATACCGCGAACAGGATCAGGAAGCCGACGCCGACGATCGCGAGCACGATGCCGAGGGCGGTCCAGACGAGACCCCACCAGAAGGTGCGGATCTGCCATGCGAAGTGGCTTTCGAGCCAGGTTCCGCGCACGTCGTCGCGCTTGATGTACGCGATCACCACGCCGGCGACCGCGGTGACGCCGTACAGGAACGACAGCGCATACAGCACATAGACGACGAGCGCGACGTTCCTGGCCTTCTGGATGACTTCGTCGGCAACGGGCGTCTGCATCGATCTCCCCCTCAACAGAACCAGTTGAGCACACCGTCGAGCGCAGTGTAGTTCAGCGCGTACGTGGCCTGCTGCCTGACGACGGGCTTCGCACGGTAGGCGACCGAGATTCCGGCGAGCTTCAGCATCTTCAGGTCGTTGGCGCCGTCGCCGATCGCGATCGCGCGGTCCGTCGCGCAGCCGAGATCGGCGCAGGCGTCGCGCAGCGCCTGCGCCTTGCCTTCGGCGTCGACGATCTCGCCGCCGCCGGGGCCGCTCACGCGCCCCGTGAGCTTGCCGGCGACGACCTCGATCTCGTTGGAGCGCGTGTAGTCGAACCCCAGGCGACGCTTCAGACGATCGGTGAAGAACGTGAACCCGCCGGTGACGAGAAGCGTCCTCAGGCCGGCGGCCCTGCATGCGTCGATCAGCGTCTCGGCGCCGGGGTTCAGCTCGAGTCGCTCCGCGTAGACGCGCTCGAGCAGCGATGCATCCGCACCCGCGAGCATCGCGACGCGCCGGCGCAGGCTCTCCTTGTAATCTGCGATCTCGCCGCGCATCGCCGCTTCGGTGATCGCGGCCACCTCTGCGCCCTTGCCGGCGAGTGCAGCGACCTCGTCGAGGCTTTCGATGTTGACGAGCGTGGAGTCCATGTCGATCGCGAGCAGCCTGAAGTCGGCGAGCTTCAGCGTGGGTGCCACGATCGCCCAGTCGCACTTCCAGTACTCGGCGAGTGCGGCCGCCGCCTTGCGCGTATCGGCGTCGTCGCGGATGCCGGCGAGCCGCGCGCTGTTGAGCCTGCGCTGCACGCGCTGCGGGAGGCAGGCGACCTTGAACGCCTCGACCGCGGCCGTGGGAAGATCGTTCGACTGGATGACGAGGTCCATGCTCACGGGCTCAGCGCCTTGAACAGCGCGCGCAACCGCTGCAGTCGCGCATCGAGATCCGGCGTCTTCACGTCGATTCGCAATCTGTCCTGACCGGCCAGCCGCATCGACTTCTCGCGCTGGATCAGCGCGACGAGCCGCGCCGGATCGAGCGGTGGGTTCGGAACGAAAGTGAGTACGATCGCGTCGCTCGACGCGTCGATCTTCTTGACGCCCAACTGTTCCGCCGCCAGGCGCAGCCGGTGCGTTTCGATCAGCGCGCGCGCCGGCTCGGGAAGCTTGCCGTAGCGGTCGACGAGCTCTTCCTGCAGCGCCCGCAGTCCGTCCTCGTCATTGCACGACGCGAGCTTCTTGTACAGAGACAGCCGCTGGTGCACGTCGTTGACGTAGTCCGACGGCAGCAGCGCGGGCGCGTGCAGATTGATCTCGGTGACGGCCGCCAGCGGCGCCAGCAGATCGGGCTCGCGTCCCGAGCGCAGCGCGCGCACCGCGGCGTTGAGCATCTGCGTGTACAGGTCGAAGCCGACCTCCTGCATGTTGCCCGACTGCGCCTCGCCGAGCACCTCGCCGGCACCGCGGATCTCGAGGTCGTGCATCGCGAGGTAAAACCCCGAGCCGAGTTCCTCCAGGGCCTGGATCGCCTCGAGCCGCTTGCCGGCGTTCTTCGTCATGCCGCCTTCGTCGGGCACGAGCAGGTACGCGTACGCCTGGTGATGCGAGCGGCCGACGCGGCCGCGCAACTGATGCAACTGCGCCAGCCCGAATCTGTCGGCGCGGTGGATGATGATCGTGTTGGCGGTCGGCACGTCGATTCCGGTCTCGATGATCGTCGTGCAAAGCAGCAGGTTGAAACGCTGCTGGTAGAAGTCGCGCATCACGCGTTCGAGTTCGCGCTCCGGCATCTGACCGTGCGCGATCGCGATGCGCGCCTCGGGCACCAGTTCCGCCAGCCGCGCGCGGCGGTTCTCGATCGTCTCGACCTCGTTGTGCAGGAAGTAGATCTGCCCGCCGCGCTTGAGTTCGCGCAAGCACGCTTCGCGCACGAGCGCGGCGGTTTCACGCCGCACGAAGGTCTTGATCGCCAGCCGCTTTTGCGGCGCGGTCGCGATCACGGAAAACTCGCGGATGCCTTCCATCGACAGCGCCAGCGTGCGCGGGATCGGCGTGGCCGTCAGCGTCAGCACGTCGACTTCGGCGCGCAGCGCTTTGAGCCGCTCCTTCTGCCGCACGCCGAAGCGGTGTTCCTCGTCGATGATCACGAGCCCCAGCCGGTCGAACTTGACGTCGGCCGACAGCAGCTTGTGCGTGCCGATCACGATGTCGATTCGCCCGGCGGCGAGCCCTTCGATCGCGGCGGCGACTTCCCGGGCCGAGCGGAAGCGCGACAGCTCGACGATGGTCACCGGCCAATCGGCGAAGCGGTCGCTGAAGGTCTGGAAGTGCTGCTCGGCGAGCAGCGTCGTCGGGCACAGCACGGCGACCTGTTTGCCGCCGGCCACGGCCGCGAAGGCCGCGCGCAGCGCGACCTCGGTCTTGCCGAAACCGACGTCGCCGCACACCAGCCGGTCCATCGGGAATCCGGCGCGCATGTCCTTGAGCACGGCGTCGATCGCCGCCTGCTGATCGGGCGTTTCCTCGAAGCCGAACCCTTCGGCGAACGCTTCGTAGTCGTGCGGCTTGAACTCGAACGCGTGCCCCTTGCGGGCGGCGCGCAGCGCGTACAGGTTCAGCAGTTCGGCCGCGGTGTCGCGCACCTGCCTGGCCGCTTTTCTCTTCGCCTTTTCCCAGTCGCCTCCGCCCAGGTGGTGCAGCGGCGCCGCATCGGGATCGGCGCCGCTGTAGCGCGAGATCAGGTGCAGTTGCGCGACCGGGACGTACAGCTTGGCGTCGTTCGCGTACTGCAGGTGCAGGAACTCGGCCGGGCCTTCGCCCAGGTCCATCGATTCCAGGCCCAGGTAGCGGCCGATGCCGTGCTCGACGTGAACGACCGGATCGCCGACGCGCAGTTCGGCCAGATCGCGCACCATCGCCTCGACGTTCGACGCGCGTTCGCGCGCCTTGCCACGCAGCCGACGCGGGCTGGCGGCATACAGTTCGGTTTCGGTGACGATCGCAAGCTGCGCGTCGCGAAGCACGAAGCCGCCGTGCAGCGGGGCCTCGCCGAGGGCGACCGCCGCGTCGCCCGCAAGGAAGCTCTCCAAGTCGGCGTTGTCGGCAAACTCGAAGCCGTGCTCGCGCAGCATCTGCGCGATCGTTTCGCGCCGTCCCGCCGAATCGGCGAGCAGCAGCAGCCGACCGCCGTCGAGCGCCAGGCGCTGCGCGTACGCGCGCAGCTTGCCGATCGGATCGGGCGATTTGCGTTCGATCGCGACCGGCGGCACCGGCTCGAACTGCGGCGACTCGCCTTCGGTGAGCGCGAGCCGAGCGAAGCGTTTGCACGCGACGAAGAACTCCTCGACGCCCATGAAAAGCCGCTGCGGCGGCAGGCAGGGTCGTTCCGCGTCGCGCGCCAGGAACCGGTAGCGCTCGGCGGTTTCGGTCCAGAAACGCTGGCCGCTCGCCTCGACCGCGCCGTGCAGCACGATCGTCGTGGCGGCCGGCAGGTAGTCGAACAGTGTTGCGGTGGCGTCGAAGAACAGCGGCAGGTAGTACTCGATGCCGGGTCCGGCGATGCCGTTGCCGATGTCGCGGTAGACGGGCGACCGGCTCGGGTCGCCTTCGAACGCCTCGCGCCAGCGGCTGCGAAACGCCGTGCGTGCGGGTTCGTCGAGCGGGAATTCGCGCCCGGGCAGCAGCCTGACCTCGGGGACCGGATACAGGCTTCGTTGCGTGTCCGGGTCGAACGCGCGGATCGTCTCGATCGCGTCGTCGAGCAGGTCGAGGCGAAACGGCAGCGCCGATCCCGTCGGGAACAGGTCGATCAACCCACCGCGCACCGAAAACTCGCCCGGCGCGACGACCTGCGTGACATGCTGGTAGCCGGCGAGGACGAGTTGAGCGCGCAGGTCGTCGGCGGCGAGCCGCTCGCCCTGGCGGAAAGCGAACGCGCGTGCCGCGATGTAGGCGGGCGGTGCGAGCCGATACAGCGCCGTCGTCGCGGGAACGACCAGCACGTCGATGCCGCCAGCGGCGTCGCGCACCAGCAGCCGGTACAGCGTCTGCAGCCGCTCGGAGACGAGATCGGGATGCGGCGAAAGGATGTCGTAAGGCAGCGTCTCCCAGTCGGGAAACGGCCGGACCGCGAGCGTGCGATCGAAGTACGGCAGCTCGTCGACCAGCCGCTGCGCATCGAGTGCATCGGCGCAGATCGCGACGACGAGCTGTCGCTTCGCCTTTGCGCGCCGTGCGAACTGCGCGATCAGCAGCGCATCGCCGGAGCCCGGCGGACGCGGAATGGCGAAGCGCTCGCCGGCTGCCGGGGCGGGCAGCGCGAGTTCCACGCGCGGTGTCGAGATGACGCTGTTCAAACGCTCTGAAATGCAAAAACGCTTCGCGGTGGACCGATTGCTCGGGCCACCGCGAATGCGTCGCTATTATCGGTTCCGCAGCGCCTTTGCCGAC
>JBKBSH010000157.1:0-5486 GCA_046291795.1 Burkholderiaceae bacterium
ATCGGGCGGGATGACCGCAAGGCGGCATTGAATTGGCTGGGGCGCCTACGGAGCGAAGCACCGCTGAGCGGACCCCATCACCGCGCCGCCTGTCACTCCAGGGCGGCGTGGCTCGCTGTCGATGCAGGCGATCGTGCCGGTGCTCGCGCTCACGTTCGTGAGGCTCTCGCCGACCAGGCGACGAGCGGAGACTTCTTTGCTGGCTGCAACTGCGTCGCAGCGGCACTGACACTACTCCGTCTTGGTGACGCGCCAGAAGAAATCGCCGCTACTCTGGACGCGCTGGATGGCTATGCGCAAAAGACCCTAAATCCAATGCTCACCTGGATGGCGGGAATGCTCCGCGGCGAGTGGCTGATCGAACGCGGTGACGAACAGCGCGGTCGCGATCTGTTGAGCGCAGCATTGTCGATCGGCAAGAAGCACGACTATCTCCACTTCCTGATCTTCCCGCCGGCGGTGATCAGCGGCGTGGCTTATGCTGCACTGGAGCGCGGGATCGAGGTCGACTATGTCAGACGCCTGATCACGCACAACTCGCTTCGCCCGCCGTCCGACAGGCCGCGTCTTGAACTCTGGCCTTGGCCCGTTCGGATCTACACGTTGGGCCGATTCGGGATTCTGAGGAACGGACAGAAGATCGAGTTTGCAAGAAAGGCCCAGCGCGCACCCCTGCGGCTTCTGCAAGCGACGATCGCCTTGGGCGGCCGACAGGTGGCCGAGTCGCAACTCATCGACGCGCTCTGGCCGGACAGCGAAGGCGATGCCGGTGCGAATGCACTGACCGCCGCCGTTCACCGATTGCGCCAGCTCATCGGCGACGAAAGTCTTCGGCGACAGGAAGGCCGGTTGAGCATCGATTCGCGGTTCGTATGGGTCGACGCGTGGGCGCTGGAGCAACTGCTTGCGGATGCCCGCCGGGACCGGACCACCCCAATGACCGCAACGGAATTCGCACAAAGGCTTCGCCGTCTGTATCAGGATGACTTCCTGCACAACGAACGCGACGGCGCCTGGGCGTTGACGTATCGCGAGAAGCTTCACGCGGAGACCGTCAGCGTGCTGACTACGCGGATCGCGACCGCGATTGACCAAGGCGATTGGGCCGGTGTCGCCGCGCTGAGCGAAGTGGGGTTACGCATCGACGACTGCGTCGAGGCATTCCACCGCGCCGCAATTCAAACCCATTTGGCGCGCAACGATCCGACCGCAGCGGTACTTGCGTATCGCCGTTGTCAGCGGACGCTTTCGCTCAGATTGATGGCCGCACCGTCGGCGCAGGCCGCGGCGCTTTTCCATCGCGCGCGGGCGCTTGTAAATGGCGCTGAGAGCGACTCAAAGGGGTGAACAGCCGGCCGGCCGTGCACGCGTCCGGCGCGCACACTTCCTGCGACTGCTGTACGGCTTGGTTGCGTTCCGCCCGATTGGGCACCTTCGCGCACGGGTAGAACCGAGCGGGCGATGAACGAGAAGCCGAGCCCGACAATCGTCTCTTGATCTCGCCCGGTTGCCGAGGACGGGATTGCCGGGCGCGCTTGATCCTTTCGCACGAAGCGACACGCCTGCGGCGGGCCGCTCGGGCTGAAGTGGATCGCCATCAGCGGAACCGCGCCCTGCGGCAAAGCCCTCGACGCCTCAGTACGTATCCAGCTCCGCCGGCAACCCCGCTTCGCGCAGCGCGCGCAGCACCTCTTCGATGTGCTCCGGGCCGCGCGTCTGCAGCACCATTTCGAGCTGCGCGTTCTGCGCGGGCAGCGTGGTGAACGCGCGCTGGTGCTCGACTTCCTCGATGTTCGCGCCTGCGCGGCCGACGATCGTCGCGGCGCGCGCGAGTTCACCCGGAACGTCGCGCGTGGCGACGCGGATGCGTGCCAGGCGCCCCGCGCGCACCATGCCGCGCTCGATGATGTCGGCGAGCATCATCGGGTCGATGTTGCCGCCGGTCAGAATCAGCCCAACCTTCCTGCCGGCGAAGCGTTCGCGGTGACGGATCAGCGCCGCCAGCGCGGCCGCGCCGGCGCCCTCGACGACGGTCTTTTCGATCTCGAGCAGCAGCACGATCGCGTGTTCGATGTCGCCTTCGGACACGAGCACGATGTCGTCGACCAGCCGCTTGACGATCTCGCGCGTGATCAGCCCCGGTGACTTGACCGCGATGCCTTCGGCGAGTGTGGCGTTCGCCGAAGGCATCTGCACACCCTTGAACAGCGCGTACATCGCCGGAAAATGCTCGGCCTGCACGCCGACGATCTCGATGCCGGGGTCGATCGCGCGCGCGGCGATCGCCACACCGGAGATGAGTCCGCCGCCGCCGATCGGAACGCACAGACAGTCCAGTTGCGGCTGCGCGGCGAGCATCTCGAGGGCGACCGTGCCCTGCCCGGCGATCACGTCGGGGTCGTCGTACGGGTGCACCATCGTCAGCCCGCGTTCGGCGGCGAGCCGTGCTGCCTCGGCCTTCGCATCGTCGAACGTCTCGCCGACCAGCACGATCTCGGCGCCGAAACCGCGCGTGCGTTCGATCTTGACCATCGGGGTGAACTTCGGCATCACGATCACCGCGGGCAAACCCATGCGCTGCGCGTGGTACGCCACACCCTGCGCGTGATTGCCGGCAGACACCGCGATCACGCCGCGCGCGCGCTCCTCGTCCGTCAGCCGGCTCATGCGGTTGTACGCGCCGCGCTCCTTGAAGCTCGCGGTGAACTGCAGGTTCTCGAACTTCAGGTAGACCTCGGCGCCCGTGATCTGCGACAGCGTGCGCGAGTGCACGCACGGCGTGCTCTCGATCTGACCACGCAGGCGCTCGGCGGCGCCGCGGATGTCGTCGATCGCAATCTCGGGCGAATGGCTCATGTTTCTCCCCGCGGGACGGCGCAGTTTAGCCATGCGTCCTTACAATGCCTCGCATGCTTCGCATCGCGGGCCTCGTCAAACGCTTCGGCCGGCGCCCGATCCTGGACGGGCTCGACCTCGACCTTGCAGGCGGCGAGTACGTCGCGATCGTCGGCGAATCCGGCGCCGGCAAGTCGACGCTGCTGAACCTGATCGCCGGGCTCGACGTGCCCGATGCGGGAGTCATCGAGATCGGCGCAGAGGCTCTCGATCGGCTCGACGAGGATGCGCGCACGCGGCTGCGCCGGACGAAGATCGGCTTCGTGTTCCAGGCCTTCCACATCCTTCCACACCTGACGGTCGCGCAGAACGTCGAGCTGCCGCTGGTGCTGCTCGGCGTGGGGCCCGCGGAGCGCGCCGCGCGTGTGCACGAGCTGCTCGCCGCGGTCGGGCTCGGCGAGCGCGGCGGGTCTTGGCCACGCGAACTGTCCGGCGGCGAGTTGCAGCGCGTGGCGCTCGCCCGCGCACTCGTACATCGCCCCGCACTCGTGCTCGCCGACGAGCCGACCGGCAACCTCGACCCGGAAACCGCCGACGGCGTGCTGCAACTGCTCGCGCGCACGATCAAGGCGCGCGGCGCGACCGGCATCCTCGTCACGCATTCGCCGCACGCCGCGTCGACCGCCGACCGCGTGTTGCGACTCGAACGCGGCAGGCTCTCGGAGGTTGCGCGGCCGATGATCGATGCCCGCCGGCCGACGCACGCCGCATGACCTGGCTGCTGCGCCACGTGATCGGCGGCTACGCGCGCGCGCATCCGCTGCGCGCGGTCGTGCAGGTCGTCGCGATCGCGATCGGCGTCACGCTCGGCTACGCGGTGCACCTGATCAACGCGTCGGCGCTCGCGGAGTTCTCGTCGGCCGTGCGGCAGACGAGCGGGCAGGCGGACGCGTCGATCGTCGGCGCGCCCGGCGCGCAGGGCGGCTTCGACGAGCAGATCTACGCGCGCGCGGTGGCCGACTCCGCGGTCGAGCTGGCCAACCCCGTGCTGGAGATCGAAGCGGCGCTGGTCGAGCCGGCACCGCTGCGCGGCAAACCGCTCGCGATACTCGGTATCGACATGCTGCGCGCCGCGCTGCTGGCGCCGCAGACGATCGGCGAGCCGGACGAAGCCGTCGTCGCGGACCGCCGTTTCGCGCTGCTCGACGACGGGCTCTATCTGTCGCCCGCCGCGCTCGAATGGCTGCGGCTTGCGCCGGGCGACTCGATCGCGGTGCAGGTCGGCGGCCGCGTCGAGCGGCTGCGAATCGCCGGACGTCTGCCGGGCGCGCGCGCGGGACAGATCGTCGGGTCGATGGACCTCGGCTTCGCGCAATGGCGCTTCGACAAGCTCGGGCGGCTCACGCGCATCGACCTCAAACTGGCGCCCGGCGCCGACGTCGCGGCGCTGGCGCGGCGACTGAATCTGCCGCCCGGCGTGGACGTCGTTCGTGCGGACGAAGCCGCGGCGCGCGTGTCGAATCTGTCGCGCGCCTACCGCGTGAATCTGAACGTGCTGGCGCTGGTGGCTCTTTTCACCGGGGCGTTTCTCGTCTATTCGCTGCAGTCGCAGGGCGTGGCGGCACGGCGCACGCAACTGGCGTTCCTGCGCGTGATCGGCGTGACCCGCGGCGAAGTCGAGCGGCTGCTCGTGCTCGAGTCGATCGCGTTCGGCGCGGTCGGCGCCGCGCTCGGCGTGCTCGCGGGGCTCGGCGTGGCAGCCGCCGCGTTGCGCATCCTCGGCGGCGACCTGGGCGGCGGTTTCTTCACGGGCGTGCAGCCGCCGCTCGCCTTCGATGCGTTCAACGCGGCGGGGTTTCTCGCGCTCGGCGTGGCGGCCGCCGTTGCGGGCGGCTGGCTGCCCGCGCGTGAAGCGGCGCAGGCCACCCCGGCGCCGGCGCTCAAGGCCGGCAGCGGGCTCGATGCCGACGCCACACCGCAGCGCGCCTGGCCGGGGCTTGCGCTGCTCGCGGTTGCGGCAGCGTTGCTCTCTGCGCCGCCGATCGCCGGCATGCCGATCGCCGCCTACGTCGCGATCGCGCTTGTGCTCGTCGCGGCGATCCTGCTCAAGCCTTCGATCGCGCCGCTCGTGTTCGGGCCGCTCGCGCGCGCGCTGCAACGGCGCCCGCTGCCCGCGGCGGCGGCACCGTGGTGGCTGGCGGCCACGCGGCTTGCCGCCACGCCGCGGTTCGCGGCGATCGGCGCGTCCGGCATCGTCGCGTCGTTCGCGCTGATGGTCGCGATGGCGACGATGGTCGCGAGCTTCCGCCACTCGGTCGACGAATGGCTCGACCGCGTGCTGCCCGCGGACATCTACGTGCGCGCGGCGCCGCTCGCGACTTCGGGCGTGACCACCGCGGCATTCTCCGCGCGCGATCTGGCCGTCCTTGCGTCGCATCCGGCGGTGGCGCGCGCCGACTTCACACGCAACCTGAAGATCTCGCTCGATCCGAAGCGCGCGCCGGTGTCCCTGATCGCGCGTCCCGTCGACCGCGCAAACCCGATGCGCACGATCCCGCTCACGGGCGAGAGTCTTCCGTGGCGGCCCGGAATGCCGCCGCCGGCGTGGGTGTCGGAGGCGATCGTCGATCTGTACGGTGCGAGCATCGGCG
>JBKBSH010000015.1:0-10899 GCA_046291795.1 Burkholderiaceae bacterium
GCTGCGGCTGCTGGTCACTTTCGGCGAGAACCGAACGCGCCGCTGGCCGCAGGTGCCGATGCTGCGCGAGCTGGGTTTCCCGATCGTCGCGATGTCGCCGTACGGGATCGGCGGCCCGCGCGGGTTGCCGGCGCCGATCGTCGCCACGCTGCACGACGCGCTGAAGCTTGCGCTGTTCGATCCGCAGCATCTGGCCGAACTGGCCAAGTACGACTAGGAGCCCGCTTATTTGGGGCCGACGGACTACGCGCGCGTGTGCCGCGAGGCGTTCGCCCAGGAGCGCCGGATCGTCGAGCGCATGGGGTTGCTGCGCTCCGAAAGCTGAGGCGAGTGAAGGGCGCCGCGCCAGAGAGCGCATCCCTCGCCGGGTCCGCAGCCGCGGTTGCCTACGCGGCGGCGGGCGCGTAACTGCGGATGCGCAGCGCGACGTCCTGCAGCGCGCGGATGCCGCTCGCCTCGGCGCGCGCGATCCAGTCCTGAAGATGCGCGAGCATCTGGTCGCGCGATGTGCTCGAGCGCTCCCAGATCGCTTTCAGCTCCGCGCGCATGTCCACCAGCGTCTTCAGGACGCGGCTGTGCGCGAGGATTTCGGTCAGCGTCTGCCGCTGCGGCTCGGGCAGCACAGCCACGTCGCTCTTGTGCAGCCAGCGCTTGACCGCGGCGAATCGGCTGAGTTCGGCCGCCGACAGCCGCATCCTGCGCAGCTCCTCGGTGTAAGCGCGACGCAGATCGCGCGCGTAGCGCGCGAGCAGATCGTAGCGGTTGTTGATCACGGCCTGCAGCGTCTCCAGGTCGACCACGTGCTTCGGCTCGGCAACCTTGGGCACGGGTGCCACGCGCAGCACCTTGGCGAGGCCCAGGGTCTCGAGGATGCGGATGTAGAGCCATCCCAGATCGAACTCGTACCACTTCGACGACAGCTTGGCCGACGTCGGGAACGTGTGATGGTTGTTGTGAAGCTCCTCGCCGCCGATCAGGATGCCCCACGGTGAAATGTTCGTGCTGGCATCCGGCGCGTCGTAGTTGCGGTAACCCCAGAAGTGGCCGAGCCCGTTGATGACGCCGGCGGCAAAAAACGGAATCCACATCATCTGCACCGCCCACACCGCGATGCCCGCGGCACCGAACAGCGCGAGGTCGATGCCGAGCATGACGGCCACACCCTGCCACGTGAAGCGCGAATACACGTTGCGTTCGATCCAGTCGTTCGGCGTGCCGTGGCCGTACCTGGCGAGCGTTTCGCGGTTCTTGGCCTCGGCCATGTACAGCTCGGCGCCCCGCCACAGCACGGTTTTCAGCCCGCGCGTCTGCGGGCTGTGCGGATCGTCGGCGGTTTCGCACTTGGCGTGGTGCTTGCGGTGGATCGCGACCCACTCCTTGGTCTGCATGCCGGTCGTCAGCCACAGCCAGAAGCGGAAGAAATGGCCCGCGATCGGGTGCAGGTCGAGCGCGCGATGCGCCTGCGAGCGATGAAGGAAGATCGTGACCGAGGCGATCGTCACGTGCGTCAGCGCGAGCGTGGCAAGCACGAGCTGCCACCCGCTGAGGCCGAGCAATCCTCCATCGAGGAATTCGAACAAATACATGCTTGCTCCAAAGGACGGTGCGCCCTGCACGGGGGCGGCACTTTGTGGGGATGAGGCACCGCATTGTACCCGCATACGCGGGCGGCGCCAGCGGTCCAATTCGACCCCGATCCCTACGCCGTCAGGCGTTCCGGGCGGGGGTCGCGGGCATCTGGACGACGCGCACGTCGCGTTGCGGGAACGGGATTTCGACGCCGTTTTCGCGGAACAGCCGCAGGATCTCGCGGTTGACTTCGGAAGTCACGTTCAGCCGACCGTTTTCCGGATCGGCGATCCAGAACGTCAGCGCCAGATTCAATCCGTCGGCCCCGAAGTCGGCGAGCGCCGCACCCGGCGCAGGGTCGTCGAGCACGCGCGGGCTCACGCGCGCGGCCTGCCGCAGCAGATCGAGCGCGCGGTCGACGTCGCTCGCATAGCTCACCTGCACGTTGGTGCGGATCAGCACCTTGCGGTCCGAGTAGCTCTGATTCGTGACCGGTTCGGCGACGAGCCTTTCGTTCGGAACGATCGCCTCGGTGCCGTCGAGCGCGCGGATCACGGTGTAGCGCGCGTTGATCTGCGTGACGGTGCCGGTGTACTTGTCGACCGAGATCAGGTCGCCGATGCGCAGCGACCGGTCGAGCAGGATGATGAACCCCGACACATAGTTGCTGGCGATGCGTTGCAGGCCGAGGCCCAGACCCACACCGAGCGCGCCGCCGAACACCGACAGCACCGTCAGGTCGATGCCGACCGACGACAGGCCGAGCAGCACCGCAACCACCAGCAGCAGCGCCTTCAACGCGCGCGAAGCGACCACGCGCAGGTTCGGCTCCAGCTGCTGCGCGCGCATCAGCCGCGCCTCGAGCGCGGAGCCGATCCAAAGCGCCGCCAGCAGCGTCACGAGCAGCGACAGCACGCCCATCGCGACGACCCACAGCGACACCGTCGACGCGCCGATCGGAATCTTGGTCGCGTCGAGCCACTCGACGACGTCGCCGAGCGCGCCGGTCACGTGCAGCGCGACGACCACCCAGATCGTGAGTCCGATCACGCGTTCCGACGCGGCGATGAAAGCCAGATTCGAGAACACCCGCCGCAGCACGTAGACGAGCAGCCGGATCAGCGCCATCGCCGCCAGCAGCGTCAGCGCAAGCCGAAGCAGCCGCGCGTCGGCCGCACGCGTCAGCACCCCGGAGATGCGCAGCGCGGCCTCGCCGGCGACGAGCAGCGCCAGCGCCGTGGCCGGAAACGCGAGGCGGCGGAACCCGTCGATCGAGAAGCGCAGCGCGTCGATCGCCGCGCCGCTGCGCGCCGTCGCCGCGGCGAGGCGCGCTTCGATACGCCGGCGCACCAGTCCCGCGACGATCCGGCCGCCGACGACCGCGACGACGATCACCACGAGCGTCCAGAAGTGCTGCGGACGTGCCAGGCCTTCGGCGAGCGCCTGCAGCAGCGCCTCGAGCGGTGAGTCCCTCACCGACGGCGCTCCAGCACGGCGGCGAAGAAGCCGTCGGCGCCGTGCAGATGCGGCAGCATCACGAACCACGGCGCGCAGCGGTCGGCGTGGTCGATCGCGATGCCCTGCGCCTGCAGCACCTCCGCTGCGGGGACGACGGCGAAGTTCGCGTGCTCGGCGAGAAAGCCCCCGACGACTTCCTGATTCTCGGTGGCGAGCAGCGAACAGGTCGCGTACACGAGCCGCCCGCCCGGCTTGGCGAGCCGCGCCGCCGCGCGCAGCACGTTGGCCTGCACCGCGTTGACCCGCGCCAGTTCGTTCTCGTCGAAGCGCCACTTCAGGTCGGGATTGCGCCGCAGCGTGCCGCTGCCCGAGCACGGCGCATCGACCAGCACGCGGTCGATCTTGCCGGCGAGCCGCTTCACGCGCGCGTCGTTCTCGCTCGCGATCGCGGCCGGATGCACGTTCGACAGACCGCTTCGTTTCAGCCGCGGACCGAGTCCGGCGAGCCGCTTGGCATGGATGTCGAACGCGTAGATGCGGCCGGTCGACTTCATCAGGCAGCCGAGCGCCAGCGTCTTGCCGCCGGCGCCGGCGCAGAAATCGACCACCATCGAGCCGCGCCTCGGCGCCACCAGCCGCGCGACGAGCTGACTGCCCTCGTCCTGCACCTCGACGAGCCCGTCCTGGTACAGCGGCCAGCGCGTCAGCGCCGGTTTCTCGGCCAGACGGATGCCATCCGGCGAGTACGGCGTCGGCTCGGCCGCCAGCGGCCCGTGCTGACGGGTGGCCGAACGCAGTTCTGCCAGAACGCGGCCGCGGTCGGCCTTCAGCGTGTTGACGCGCAGGTCGAGCGGCGCCGGCTCGATCAGCGCCGCGAACAGCGCCTCGGCGTCGTGGTACTGCGCGGTGATCCGCTGGAACAGCCACAACGGCACCTCGGCGCGGATCGCGCTCGGCGCGCTGGACAACTCGAGCGCGAGCGCGTTGCGCACCGCGCGTTCGTCACCCCTGAGCGCGCGGCCATCGAGCGCCGCGATCCCGTGCTGTCGCGCCAGCGTGACCAGCGCGGCGAGCCTCGCGGCGCGTCCGGGATGCGCCGGTTGCAGCATCCATTTCAGGCTCGCGTAGCGGCGCAGCGCGTGAAAGACGCCTTCGGCAATCAGGCTGCGGTCGCGGCTGCCGAGCTTCGCGTGCTGCTTGAAGTAGCGCGACATCACCGCGTCGGCCGGCGCGTCGAAGCGCAGCACCTGCGCGAGCAGCGCCGCCAGATGATCGACGACGAGCGAGGTGATCCGCGTGGTGTTCATCCGGCGAAAAGCGCCAGTTCGGCGGGATCGACGCCGTCGACCACGGCGCGCCCGCGTTCGAGCCGCACGCGGCCTTCGATGATCCAGCGCACGCAGCGCGGCAGCAGCCGGTGCTCCTGCACGAGTACGCGCGCGGCAAGCGCTTCTTCGTTGTCGTCCGGCCGAACCGCGACGACCGCCTGCGCGATGATCGCGCCGGCGTCGACGTCGTTGGACACGAAGTGCACGGTCGCGCCGTGCACACGCACGCCCGCGGCGAGCGCCTTGCGGTGCGTCGCCAGTCCGGGAAACATCGGCAGCAGCGACGGGTGGATGTTGATGAGCCGGCCTTCGTAGCGCTCGACAAAACGCGGGGTCAGCACGCGCATGAAGCCGGCCAGGACCACCAGCGCCGGCGCGTGAACGTCGACGGCTTCGGCGAGCGCGGCGTCGAATGCCTCGCGCGACGCAAAACGTCCGTGCTCGATCACCTGCGCGGGTACGCGGAACTCGCGCGCGATCGCGAGCCCCGGCGCCTCGGCACGGTTGCAGACGACTCCGGCGATGCGCGCGCCGAGCGCGCTTTCCCAACGCTCGTCGCGCGCCGCGCGCAGGATCGCCTCGAGGTTGCTGCCGCGCCCCGAGATCAGACAGACGATGTTTTTCATCGGTGGCCGGATTCTACGCATCGCGTCGCGCGCCCATCTTCGAAAGCCGCGAAAAATCAAGGCCTTCGCCGGGGCGGACCGTATAATCTGCCGCTTCGACTGCAACGCGTGAACCGCTTCGATGAAGGTCTACCGCGGCGTGCCGCATGCCGACGAGCGGGTGCCGTGCGCGCTGACGATCGGCAACTTCGACGGCGTGCACCGGGGCCACGCGGCGCTGCTCGCCCGCGTGGTCGAGGCTGCGCGCGAGCGCGGCCTCGTCGCGGCCGTGATGACCTTCGAGCCGCATCCGCGCGAGTTTTTCGCGCCGGCGCAGGCACCGGCGCGCGTGGCCAACATCCGGGACAAGCTCGAGGCGCTGCGCGAGGCGGGCATCGAGCGCGTTTACATCGAGCACTTCAACCGCCGCTTCGCGTCGCTCGCGGCCGAGCAGTTCATCGACGACGTGCTGGTCGCCGGCTGCCGGATGAAATGGCTTTGGGTGGGCGCCGACTCCCGTTCGGGCGCGCGCCGGGGGGGTTATCGGGCGGGGCGGCGCGCGCGCGCCGCCGCCGGCGGTTACGTCGTCGAGCAGCTTCCGGCCGTGCGCGACGGCAACGACCGTGTTTCCAGTTCGGCGGTCCGCGCCGCGTTGAGTGTCGGGGACCTGGCGCGCGCGCAGCAGTTGCTCGGGCGGCCGTACACGATCAGCGGGCGCGTGCTGCACGGCGCCAAGCTCGGCCGCACGATCGGCTATCCGACGCTGAACCTGCGAATCGCGCACAAGCGCCCCGCCGTGCACGGCGTCTACGCGGTCAAGGTACACGGGATCGACGAACGGGCCTGGCCCGGGGTGGCCAGTGTGGGGCTGCGGCCGACGGTCGACGATACCGGCCGCTGGCTGCTCGAGGTGCATCTGTTCGATTTCGCGCGGCAGGTCTACGGCAAGCTCGTGCGCGTCGAATTCCTCGCCAAGCTGCGCGACGAGGAGAAGTACGGCACGCTCGACGAGCTCACGGCCGCCATCGCGCGCGACGCCCAACGGGCGCGAGACCTGTTCAACGGCGCGCTGGCGCCTTGACGAGACCTTTCTTCAACCTGACTCGCAGAGTCCGAGGGGACCGAGCCATGGCCGAATCCGGCACCTCCAAGAAGTACCCGCTGAACCTTCCCGACACGCCGTTCCCGATGCGCGGCGATCTGCCGAGGCGCGAGCCGCAATGGGTCAAGGACTTGGACGAACGCAAGGTCTACCGCGCGATCCGCGCGGCACGCCAAGGGGCGCCGAAGTTCGTGCTGCACGACGGCCCGCCGTACGCCAACGGCGAGATCCACCTCGGCACGGCGGTCAACAAGATCCTGAAGGACATGGTCAACAAGTCGAAGATCCTCGCGGGCTTCGACGGGGCCTACGTGCCGGGCTGGGACTGCCACGGCATGCCGATCGAAGTGCACATCGAGAAGCAATACGGCAAGAACCTGCCGCGCGAAGAGGTGCAGGCGCGCGCGCGCGCTTTCGCCGCCGAGCAGATCGCGCTGCAGATGAGGGACTTCAAGCGGCTCGGTGTCCTGGGCGACTGGGACAACCCGTACAAGACGATGAACTTCAAGACCGAAGCCGACGAGATCCGCGCGCTCGGTCGGATGATCGAACGCGGCTTCGTCTATCGCGGGCTGAAGCCGGTCAACTGGTGCTTCGATTGCAATTCGGCGCTCGCCGAAGCCGAGGTCGAATACATCGACAAGAAGACGCCGGTCGTCGACGTCGCGTTCCCGCTGGCCGCCGAAGACGAGGCGAAGGTCGCCGCGGCGTTCGGGTTGGCCGCGCTCGGCAAGCCGACGTTCACCGCGATCTGGACGACCACCCCCTGGACGATCCCGGCCAACCAGGCGCTGAACTTCCATCCCGAACTGGTCTACGCGCTCATCGACTGCGGCGATCGACTGCTGATCCTGGCGCGCGCGCTCGTCGAGTCGTGCCTGCAGCGCTACGGGCTGAGGGGGCGCACCGTCGCCGAGGCGATCGGCGCGGCACTCGAGCGCGTCCGCTTCGTTCATCCGCTGGCGAAATTGCACGACGGATACCGGCGCTTCTCGCCCGTGTACCTCGGCACGTATGTCGAGTCGGGCGCGGGCACCGGCGTCGTTCACTCGGCGCCCGCGTACGGCGTCGAGGACTTCGAGTCGTGCAAGGCCTACGGGATGGCGAACGACGAGATCCTCAACCCCGTCGGCGGCGACGGCGTGTACGCGGCCGAGCTGCCGCTGTTCGGCGGGATGAAGATCTGGGATGCCAATCCGAAGATCGTCGACGCGCTGCGCGTGGCGGGCCATCTGCTGCACGCGTCGAGCGACACGCACAGCTACATGCACTGCTGGCGACACAAGACGCCGCTCGTGTACCGCGCGACCTCGCAGTGGTTCGTGCGGATGGACGGTCCGACCGCCGACACGCGCGGCGTCATGCAGACGGAAACCGTCGGCGAAACGCTGCGCGAGACCGCGTTGCGGGCGATCGAAGCGACGTCGTTCTATCCCCACTGGGGCAAGGCCCGGCTGCACGGCATGATCGCCAACCGGCCCGACTGGTGCATTTCGCGCCAGCGCAACTGGGGCGTGCCGCTGCCTTTTTTCCTGCACAAGGCCACGGGCGAGCTGCACCCGCGCACGCTCGAACTGCTCGAAGCCGCCGCGCGCACGGTCGAGGCCGGCGGGGTCGAGGCGTGGTCGCGAGCGAAGGTCGAGGATTTCCTGCCGCCCGACGAGGCCGCGCAGTACGAGAAGTCGAACGACATCCTCGACGTCTGGTTCGACTCCGGAACGACGCATCGCACCGTGTTGCGCGGCTCGCACGCGCACGACCTCGCTTGGCCCGCGGACCTCTATCTCGAAGGCTCGGACCAGCACCGTGGCTGGTTCCATTCGTCGCTGCTGACGGGTGCCGCGATCGACGGCCAGGCGCCGTACAAGGCGCTGCTGACGCACGGCTTCACGGTCGACCCGCAAGGCCGCAAGATGAGCAAGTCGCTGGGCAACGTGATCCGCCCCCAGGAGGTCAGCGACAAGCTCGGCGCCGAGATCATCCGGTTGTGGGTGGCTTCGACCGACTACTCCGGGGAACTCACGATCGGCGACGAGATCCTCAAGCGCGTCGTCGAGAGCTATCGCCGGATCCGCAACACGGTGCGCTTTCTCCTGGCGAACACGAGCGATTTCGACATCGCCAAGGACGCCGTTGCGATCGGCGAACTGCTCGAGATCGACCGCTACGCGCTCGCACTGACCGCGCAGATGCAGGCCGAAGCGCTCGGCTGCTACGAACGCTACGAGTTTCACCCGGTGGTCGCCAAGCTGCAGACCTTCTGTTCGGAGGATCTGGGCGCGTTCTATCTCGACATCCTGAAGGACCGCCTCTACACGACGGCAGCGGGGTCGCGCGCGCGCCGCTGCGCGCAGACGGCGCTCTGGCACATCACCGCGAGCCTGCTGCGGTTGATGGCGCCGTTCCTGAGCTTTACCGCGGAGGAAGCGTACGCGGTGTTCGCACCCGCCGAGCGCGAGCGCGCGGGCGGAACGATCTTCACGAGCGTCTACCACGAACTGCCGCCGATCGCGGGACACGAAGCGCTGCTCGCCAAGTGGGCGCAGATCCGCGCGATCCGAGCGGACGTGCTGAAGCGGATCGAGGCGCTGCGCGAGGCCGGCAAGATCGGCTCCTCGTTGCAGGCCGAAGTCGACCTGCATCTGTACGGCGAGCGGCACGCGCAGCTCGCCACGCTCGGCGACGATCTGAAGTTCGTGATGATCACGAGCCGCGCGACGCTGCACGCCGCCGCTTCGCCTCAAGCCGAGTCGATCAGCGTGACCCCCAGCCCGCACGCCAAGTGCGAACGCTGCTGGCACTGGCGCGCCGACGTGGGCAGCGACCGCGAGCATCCGACGTTGTGCGGGCGTTGCGTGTCGAACCTGTTCGGCGCGGGCGAACCGCGGACGGTGGCGTAAATGGCGTCGGGTCGCCCGAAATCGTGGTGGCAGAAGCTCTGGCCGTGGCTCGCCGTCGCGGCCGTCGTCATCGCCGCCGATCAGGCCGGGAAGTTCGTCGTCGAGAAGACATTGAACTTCGGCGACGTGCGGCCGGTCACGGGTTTCTTCAACGTCGTGCTGACGTACAACAAGGGCGCGGCGTTCTCGTTCCTCGCGAATGCGTCCGGCTGGCAACACACGTTCCTGATCGCGGTCGGCGCCGGCGCGTCGCTGTTCATCGTGTATCTGCTCGCACGGCACGGCACGCAGACGCTGTTTTCGCTGGCGCTCGCGCTGATCCTGGGCGGCGCGGTCGGCAACGTGATCGACCGGCTCGTTCACGGCCATGTGATCGATTTCCTCGACCTGCACTGGCGCGGCTGGCACTGGCCGGCGTTCAACATCGCCGACAGCGCGATCGTCTGCGGCGCGGGCTTGTTGATCCTCGACGAACTGCTGCGCGTCAGGAAGTCCAGATAGCGGAAACGCACATGCAACTGCAAGGCAAGCGGATCGTCGTGGGCATGACCGGGGGCATCGCCGCGTACAAGGTCTGCGAACTGGTCCGTCGCGCGCAGGACGAAGGCGCAACCGTCACGATCGTGATGACCCGCGCCGCGCAGCGCTTCGTCACCGCGACGACGATGCAGGCGCTCAGCGGCCGTCCGGTGTTCACCGACGCCTGGGGCGCAGCAGGCGCCACGGTCGCCAACGCGATGCCGCACATCGATCTGTCGCGCGAAGCGGACGCGATCGTCGTCGCGCCGGCATCGGCCGACTTCATCGCCAAGCTCGCGCACGGCCTCGCCGACGACCTTCTGTCGACGCTCGCGGTGGCGCGTTCGTGCCCGCTGCTGGTCGCGCCGGCGATGAACGTCGAAATGTGGGGCAATCCCGCGACCCGGCGCAACGTGCAGCAGATCCGCGCCGACGGCGTGCACGTGCTCGGCCCCGCCACCGGCGACCAGGCCTGCGGCGAAGTCGGCGCCGGCCGCATGCTCGAGCCGCACGAGTTGCTCGAGGAACTGATCGCATTCTTCCAGCCGAAGCTGCTGCAGGACAAGCGCGTGCTGATCACCGCGGGCCCCACGTTCGAGCCGATCGATCCGGTGCGCGGCATCACAAACCTGTCGTCGGGCAAGATGGGCTTCGCGCTGGCGAGCGCCGCGCGCGACGCCGGCGCGAAGGTCACGCTGATCGCCGGGCCCACCGCGCTGCCCACCCCGCGCGGCGTGCGCCGGCTCGATGTGTGCACCGCGCGCGCGATGTACGACGAAGTGATGGCCTGGGTCGACCATGCGCAGGTGTTCATCGCGGTGGCGGCGGTGGCCGACTGGCGCGTCAAGGCGCCGAGCGCGTCGAAGCTGAAGAAGGACAAGGGGCCGCCGCAGCTCGACTTCGAACCCAACCCCGACATCCTCGCGGCGGTGGCGGCGCTGCCGTCGCCGCCGTACTGCGTCGGGTTCGCCGCGGAGAGCGACCACGTGATCGAGCACGCGCGGGCCAAGTTGCGCGCCAAGAATGTTCCGCTGATCGTCGCCAACCGCGCGCAGGATGCGTTCGGCGCCGACGCCAGCGAGCTGCATCTGGTCGACGCGCAAGGCGTGGTGACGCTCGCGAAGGACGACAAGCTCGCGCAGGCGCGGCGCATCGTCGCCGAGATCGCTGCGCGGCTCGCCTGATGCGCGCAGACCGTCGCAGCGCATTGGGGGAGCCGCTCGACGGCGGCTTCGTCGCGTACCTGGTCGACGTCGCGCGCCGCGCTCGCACGGCGGCCGCACGCCCGCCTGCGCCGTGCGACGCGCTCGGCGCGACGCACGGCAGGAGCCACCCCCGCCGATGAGACGACTCGACGTCAAAGTGCTCGACGCGCGGCTGCGCGATCAACTGCCTCGTTACGCGACGGCCGGTGCCGC
>JBKBSH010000015.1:10999-16407 GCA_046291795.1 Burkholderiaceae bacterium
CGACGCGCAGCTCGTTGCGACCGGCATCGCGATCCACCTCGGCGATCCGGGCTACGCGGCGCTGGTGCTGCCGCGTTCGGGGCTAGGCCACCGGCACGGCATCGTGCTCGGCAACCTGATCGGGTTGATCGACTCCGACTACCAGGGGGAGATCATGGTGTCGTGCTGGAACCGCGGCCGCGAGCCCTTCACGATCCAGCCGCTCGAGCGCATCGCGCAACTCGTCGTCGTTCCCGTCGTGCAGGTGGCGCTGAACGTGGTCGACGAGTTTGCCGCGAGCGAACGCGGCGCGGGCGGTTTCGGCAGCACCGGCAAGCGCTGATGCCGCCGCGGCTGGCGCGCGCGCTGCTGGCGCTTTTCGGCTGGCGCGTCGAATTCGACGGCCTGCCCGGACCGAAGGGCATACTGATCGTCTATCCGCACACGTCGAACTGGGACTTCGTGCTGGGCCTGCTCGCCAAGTGGGCGATCGACCTGCCGATCCGCTGGGTCGGCAAGGAAAGCCTGTTCCGCGGCTTGACCGGCGCCACGCTCGGCCGGCTGATGCGCGCCTGGGGTGGACGTCCGGTCGACCGGCACGCCGCCAGCGGCGCGGTCGAGCAGCTCGCGCGGCTGATGCAATCCGAAGACTGGTTCTGGCTCGGGCTGTCGCCCGAAGGCACGCGCAAGCGCCAGGATCATCTGCGTTCGGGCTTCTACCATCTCGCGCTGAAGCTCGACGTGCCGGTCGGGTTGGCCTACATCGACTTCTCGCGCAAGCGCATCGGCGTGCGCGAGTTCGTGCGAATGAGCGGCGATCGCGGGCGTGATCTCGCCCTCCTACGCGAGTTCTACGCAGACAAGATCGGGCACCACCCGCAGAACGCGAGCACCATCGCCTTTCGCGAACGCTAAGAGCGCGGCCTTGGGTTCGTTGCCTGGGGTCGTGCCTCCCCCCATTAGGGGGGGTTGCCGCTCGCATCGGCGGGCAGGCAGACTGCTGCGGGGAAGGAAGACCGCCCGGGTCGGCAAAGGCCTCTGGATCCGGGTAAACAACAAATCAAGTTCGAGGAGGACCCATGCAGCAGCAACAGACGGTCGACTTCGGTTCGCGCCGCGAACTGCTCAAACTCGCCGGATTCTCGACGATCGCCGTCGGCGTGGCGCCGTTCGCCGAAGCCCAGACCGCTTCGCCGCGGCCTTCGTACGTGTTCGCGCTAAGGGGCGACGGCAAGGTGGCCGTGATCGACACGGCGACCGACGCGATGGTTCGAGCGATCGACACCGGCGGTCGCGGCGGCACGCTCGGGTGCGTGACACTCGACGGCGGCCGGCTGTACGTGGCCAACAACGCGCCGGGCCAGCGTACGGTGACGGTCATCGACGCGCATTCGCTGGCGAAGATCGGCGATGTCGAGACGGGCAACCGTCCAAAGCATCCGGTCATCTCGCCCGACGGCCGCCTGCTCGCGGTGAACCATTCCGGCATGGACAACAACCGCATCCGCATCGCGTTCGTCAACCCCGCCGATGCGAAGATCGTCGGCACGGTCGAGATCCCGGTCACCAACACGGGGCACGCCGGTGACATCTCGATGCACGGCGCGTGGTCGCCCGACGGTAAGGTCTACGCGATCGGCAACTATGCCGACAACCAGATCGTGCTGATCGACCGCGACCGGCTGGCGATCGCGGCGACGATTCCGACGACCGGCAACCCGCACTACTTCGACTGGTTCAAGCGCGAGCTGTGGGTCACGGTCGAGGCCAACGAGCCCAAGACCTCGAACAGCCGCCCGCAGATCGTCGTGGTCGACGCCTCCAACGCCGCCGCGCCCCGCGCGGCCGCACCGATCAGCCTTTCGCGCCACGATCGCGAATCGTTCAACGAAGCGTTCATCGAGGGCCATCACGGCAACTTCACCAACGACGGCGAGCGCTTCATCGTCGTCAATCGCGGCAGCGGGGCGGCGCTGGAGGGGGTGACACTCGAGGTCTACTCGCGGGCCGACCGCAGGAAGCTCACGACGATCGCCGCACCCGCGCGCGGCCTCGGTCACGCGTATCTGAGCCCGGACGGACGTTACGCGCTGATCACGCAGTACAACGACAGCGTGGTGCCGGTGCTCGACTTGTCGTCGCTGCGACTCGTCGCCACGATCAACGCCGGCGGCGGTGGCCACATGGGACACGTCGCCTTCAGCGGCGACGCGACCAAGGCGTACATCAACAACCGCAAGGCCGACGAAGTGGTGGTCGTCGACATGCGACGGTTCGAGATCACGCGCCGGATCAAAACGGCGCCGTCGGGCGAAGCGCAGGCGATGGTGCTGAACCGCTTCTACGGCGTGTTCGAGCGGGTCGTCCAGCCCTACCTGGCCTAGCTGCGCCCGGGGGACGGTATTCATGGGCGCGCCGGCCGCCGTCGCCGAGGCGGTGCTCGTCACCGGCTTTCTCGGTGCCGGCAAGACGACCTTCATCCGCGACGTGCTCGCCCGGCAACTCGCCGGCGGCGGACGTCGCTTCGCGGTTCTGGTCAACGACTTCGGCGACACGGGATTCGACGGCCCGCTGCTGCAGCGGGCCGGGCTGCCGGTCATCGAGGTCGAAGGCGGCTGCGTGTGCTGTGTCGCGGGCGGTCGGCTGCTCGACGCGCTGCACCGGATTCGCAGCGAGATCGCACCCGAGTTGCTGATCGTCGAGGGATCGGGGCTCGCCGATCCCTGGCCGCTGCTCGAGGCGCTGCACGCCGTGGGGTTTCTGGTGCTCGGCGCGCCGTGCCTCGTCGATGCGGTCGCTCACGCGCGACTGCGTAACGATCCGCTGTACCTTCGCCAGATCGACGCTGCCACGCTGCTGCTGGTCAGCAAGGCGGCATTGGCCGGATCGGATGCGACCTCCGCGGTCGAGCGCTTTCTCGCCGAGCGCAGGTCGGCTGCGGCCGTTCGCGTGCTCGGCCGCGACGACGCCGGGCTGCTGCCGCTGCTGTCGGGTGAGGCGCTTGCGCGCCGCGCGCTGCCGCCCGACGTGCGCTCGGACGCCGAGCGCGCCTGGACGTGGCGGCCGACGGGCTTTCCATCGCTCGCCGCCCTGCTCGAGTCCCTGCAGCAGGAGGACGGGATCTATCGGGTCAAGGGCGTATGTCAGTTCGAAGAGTCGGCCACACCGATCGCGCTGAACTGGGCCTTCGGACACGCGAGCACGATGCCGGTGGCGACGAACGATTCGAGCGCGCTGACGTTTCTCGGTCCGGGCGCAACGCCGGCGCTCGCCGCACGGCTGCCTGCGTGCGCGCCGTGGAGCGCAGGCGAATTCGAGCGCGAAGGCCCGTTGCCCGCAGGTGCATTCGACGCACGGCCGGGTGCGGGCTTCGCGTGGGGTCGGGCAGTCGACGAACTGCACGCAGCCGAAGCCTTGGTCGCGTTCTGCGACCCCGGCGCCGGCTCCCTCGGGCTCGTCATCGATGCCGGCCTGAGCGACCTGCTGACAGACATCGGCGGACAGGTGCTGCCGGTGGTGTTGACCGATCACCGTTACGCCACGCTGCGCTCGGCCGCGGCCCGCTTGGCGCGCGCGGGCGCGGCGCGCGTTGTGATCATGACACGGGCCGCATCCGCCGAGGTCATCGCAACGCTGTTCGGGACGCAGCGAACCGCAACCGTCACGCCCATGTACTGCCTGCAGGCGCCCGCGGTGGCGTTGCGCGGGCTCGATCATCGCCGTGCCGCAAGCGTTCTGCGACTGCTCGGAACCGGGCATACACGGCGGGCCGAGCACACTGCCCCCTACACGACTGGGGGGTTCGCTTCGCGGCCGCACGCGACTAACCTTTGATCGCCGGATCCCTCTCGGCTTACGCAACGACCACAAACAGGAGGCAACGTGATGCGCACTACTTTGGCCACCCTTGCACTGGTGGCCGCCGCCGGCCCGGCGCTGGCTCAGCAGGACCCCAATCTCGGCCGCAACCTCGCTGCCACGTGCGCGAACTGCCACGGCACCGGCGGCGCGAGCGCAGGTGGGAACGAGTCTCTGGCCGGGAAGCGCAAGGAGGACCTGCTCAAGGCGCTGATGGAATTCAAGTCGGGCGCGAAACCGGCGACCGTCATGCACCAGCTCGCCAAGGGCTACACGGATTCGCAACTCGAGGCGGTCGCCGCGTGGTTCGCCTCGCAGAAACCCGCCAAGTAACCGCCGAGACGGAGGAGCACACATGTCCATGCAAAGACGGGAATTCCTGACAGCGCTCGGCGCCACGTCGACACTGGCCGCGCTCGGTGGCTGCGCGACGATGGGCGGTGCGCCCGGCGGGCGTGTCGTGGTCATCGGCGGCGGTTACGCCGGTGCGACGGCCGCCAAGTACATCCGGATGTGGAGCGACGGCAAGGTCGACGTCACGCTGATCGAACCGCGCGACCGCTTCGTTTCGTGCCCGATGTCGAACCTCGTCATCGGCGGAAGCAAGTCGCTGGACTTCATCACCCACTCGTACGACCACCTTGCCAAACGCTGGGGCGTTCGCATGGTCCGCAGCACCGCCGTCGCGGTCGACACCGAAAAGCGCACGGTCAGGACCGCCAGCGGCGAGACGCTGCCCTATGACCGGCTGATCGTGGCACCCGGGATCGACTTCATGTGGGAGCAGATCCCCTCGATGGCCAAGAACCCGGACGCCGGTGCGCAGGTCGCGCCGCACGCGTGGATCGCCGGCCCGCAGACGCTGCTGCTGCGCCAGCAGCTCGAGGCGATGCCCGACGGCGGCGTGGCGGTGATCGCGATCCCGAAGGCACCGTATCGCTGCCCGCCGGGACCGTACGAGCGCGCCTGCCAGATCGCGTGGTACTTCAAGGCGAAGAAGCCCAAGTCGAAGGTGCTGATCCTCGACGCCAACGAAGACATCCAGTCGAAGAAGGGCCTGTTCACGAAGGTGTGGAACGAGGACTACAAGGGGCTCGTCGAGTACCGCCCGAACCACGTCGTCACTGACATCGATCTGGCCACCCGGACGCTGAAGTTCGAGGTGCACGGCGACGTGAAGGCGAACGTCGTCAACCTGATCCCCAGCCAGCGTGCCGGCGCGATCGCGCGTGCGGCGGGCGTGGTCACCGCGAACAACCGCTGGTGCGAGGTCGACTTCCTGACCTACGAGTCGATCAAAGTGAAGAACGTTCACGTGCTGGGCGACTCGATCCAGGCCGCGCCGGGCATGCCGAAGTCCGGGCACATGGCCAATCAGCAGGCGAAGGTGTGCGCGGCGGCGGTGGTCGCACTGCTGTCGGGGGGTACGGTCAGCACCACGCCCGTGGTCACCAACACCTGCTACAGCATGACCAACGACACCGACAGCGTGCACGTCGCTTCCGTGCACCGGTACGACGAGGCGAAGAAGACCATGCTGACGGTAGCCGGCGCGGGCGGCTTGTCGCCCG
>JBKBSH010000158.1:0-5461 GCA_046291795.1 Burkholderiaceae bacterium
AAAGAACCCGCTGACGAGCGGCACGAACAGCACGCCACCACCGACCCCGGCGGGAACCGCGACCATGCCGAGAAAGAAGCACACCACGAACAGCGCCAGCGGCCAGTGCCACCATCCCGCGCCGTCCGTTTGAGACAGTGCATCGGCTTGAGCGGCGGCCGCGGCCGGGTCGACCCACAGCGCGAGCAGCAGCGCCGCTGCGGGCGGTACGATGGCGAGCGCGCGGCTCGCGCCGCCGCGCTGCGCGCGAGTCGTCGTCATCGTTGCCAAGTCGGTTGCCCGGTTCTCGTGGCTCGTTGCCCGTCACTGTCACTCTGGAAGAACCGTGCGGCAGACGGTCAGCGGACAACGGGCGACGAGCAACCGATTTCCACCGGGCGATCTTGTCCCGCGACGGGACCCGAAGCCCATTACCGGCACCGGGTAGCGCTTCTTACCCATATGGGGAGTTATTGCCGGAGCCCGCATCGCCGAAGATCGCATGACCCCGCCCGCGTGTCGACGATCGCGCCGGCGCAGGCAGGGGGCGAGCGAACACAAAACAATCATTCGGACGCCGGCATTCGTCGGCACGGCGTACGCCATCCGGGCGGGAGACTCATGTGCAACGCCTAGTCAATCCTCACGGCGGCGGGGCGCTCAAGCCGTTGCTGCTCGAGGGCGACGCGCGCAGGCAGGCGCTGGCGCGCGCCGGGTCGCTGCCGAAACTGCGTGTCAGCTCGCGCGAGAAAGGCGATCTGATCATGCTCGGGATCGGCGGATTCACGCCGCTCGACGGGTTCATGACGCACGGCGACTGGGAGCGCGTCTGCGACGGCATGGAGCTCGCGTCGGGCCTGTTCTGGCCGATCCCGATCACGTTGTCGGCGAGCACCGAGGACGCGGGCCGCTTCCGCACCGGCGACGAGATCGCCCTCGTCGATCCCGAATCCGACGAGATCCTCGCGCTGATGCGCGTGACCGAGAAATACACGATCGACAAGAAGCACGAGTGCATGATGGTGTTCCGCACCGCCGACCCCGCGCATCCGGGCGTCAAGATGGTGATGGAACAGGGCGATGTGAATCTCGCCGGCACCGTCCAGGTGCTGTCGACCGGCGGCTTCGCTGAGAAGTACGGCGCGCTGTTCATGACGCCGGCACAGACGCGGGAGCTGTTCGAATCGCTCGGCTGGTCGCGAATCGCCGCGTTCCAGACGCGCAATCCGATGCACCGCTCGCACGAGTACCTGGCCAAGGTCGCGATCGAGGTGTGCGACGGCGTGCTGGTCCACTCGCTGCTCGGCGCGCTGAAGCCGGGCGACATCCCGGCCGACGTTCGCACGCGCGCGATCTCGGTGCTGATCGATCACTACTTCGTCAAGAAGACCGTCGTTCAGGCGGGCTATCCGCTCGACATGCGCTATGCGGGCCCGCGCGAAGCGCTGCTGCACGCGCTGTTCCGCCAGAACTACGGCTGCTCGCATCTGATCGTGGGACGCGATCACGCCGGCGTCGGCAGCTACTACGGGCCGTTCGACGCGCACAAGATCTTCGACGAGATCCCGCGCGACGCGCTGGAGACGAAGCCGCTGAAGATCGACTGGACCTTCTGGTGCTACCGGTGCGGAGGCATGGCGTCGGCCCGCACCTGTCCCCACGAAGATCGGGACCGGCTGCTGGTATCGGGTACCAAGCTGCGCAAGTGGCTGTCGGAGGGGGCCGAGGTGCCGGCCGAGTTCAGCCGGCCCGAGGTGCTGGCGGTGCTCAGGGAGTACTACGAAGGTCTCGCCGCGCACGAGCGCGTCGAGGTGAAACTGACCGGGCACTCCGCCCGCTGAAGGCGGCCGGGTCGAAACCACACCTGCGATTTTTAGCGGAGGAGACACACGATGTTCACCACCAATCCGTATGCCGGGCTGTCGGCGTCGCTATCGCCTGCGGTCATGCAGGCGTACGTCATCGTCATGTTCATACTGGTCGTCGCGGGAACGCTGTTCGATGTCATCCACAAGGGAAGCGCCCGCTATTTCTTCGAGAACCTGCGCAGGTCGAAGGCCAAGGCGCCACGGCGGGTCGGCGGCGGCGAGCTCGTTTCGATCGCCGTGCAGACCGCGGTGGTGGACGTGCTCGCCTCCGGCGAGTTCTGCAACGTGCGCCGGCGCATCGCCCACCTGCTCGGCATGTACGGGTTCGTGTTCTACGTGCTCGCCACCGTGGTGCTCGTGTTCGATCCGTCGGCGAGTCGCTACTGGGCGACGCTGTGGTGGATCGGCGCGTTGATGATCTGCGTCGGCGGCTACTGGTTCTGGTTCTTCATCCGCGTCGACGTGGCGGCAGAGGGCCACTCGCCGTTCCGCATCATGCGGGCCGACCTGTTCATCCTGTCGCTGCTGGCGAGCGCCACGCTCGGCCTGATCTGGGCCGCCACCGGCGGCGGCGTCGGCGTGTTGTTCGCGCTGTACATCCTCGCGACCACGGTGCTGTTCGCGGGGGTGCCCTGGTCGAAGTTCGCGCACATGTTCTTCAAGCCGGCGGCCGCCTTCGAAAAGCGGTTGGCCAAGGCGAACGGCACCGCCGAGAACCTGCCCACGCAGACGCGCGACGATCCGGAGCAGCGCAAGCGGCACTCGATGGAGCTTTTGCTCGACGCTCCGATGGACATGGGGCTCGGCATCAAGCGCGAAGCGCCCCGGCACTACTGACAGGCGGGAAGCACCCGCGACTTTCACTGGATCAAACAAGGAGCTGGACGAATGCCAACCTTCGTCTACATGACGAGGTGCGATGGATGCGGACACTGCGTCGACATCTGCCCGTCGGACATCATGCACATCGACAAGACCTATCGGCGCGCCTACAACATCGAGCCGAACATGTGCTGGGAGTGCTACTCGTGCGTGAAGGCCTGCCCCCAGCATGCGATCGACGTGCGCGGCTACGCCGACTTCGCCCCGCTGGGCCACAGCGTGCGCGTTCACCGCGACGAACAGAAAGGCACGATCGCGTGGCGGATCAAGTTCCGCAACGGCACCGAAAAGAACTTCCTTTCGCCGATCACCACCAAGCCCTGGGGCCAGGCGATTCCCAAGCTCGCGGAGGTTCCGCCGCCGACCAAGGAGATGCGCGACAGCCAGTTGCTGTACAACGAACCGAAGTACATCCGTTTTGACGACGGCGGGCTGCGAACGCTCAAGGACGCGGGGCTCAAACTGAAGAAAGGCGTGTACTACTAATGGCCTACGACACCATCATCGAAGACGGCATCGACATCCTCGTGGTCGGTGCCGGGCTGGGCGGCACGGGTGCCGCGTGGGAGGCTCGCTTCTGGGGGCAGAACAAGAAGATCGTCATCGCCGAGAAGGCCAACATCGACCGCTCGGGCGCGGTCGCACAGGGCCTGTACGCGATCAACTGCTACATGGGAACGCGCTGGGGAGAGAACCAGCCGGAAGACCACGTGCGCTATGCACGGATCGACCTGATGGGCATGGTTCGCGAGGATCTGCTGTTCGACATGGCGCGTCACGTCGACTCGACGGTGCACCAGTTCGAGGAGTGGGGTCTGCCGATCATGAAGGACCCGAAGACCGGGCGCTACCTGCGCGAAGGTCGGTGGCAGATCATGATCCACGGCGAGTCGTACAAGCCGATCGTCGCCGAAGCCGCCAAGAAGTCGGCCGACAAGGTCTTCAATCGCATCTGCGTGACTCACCTGCTGATGGACGAAAGCCGCGAGAACCGCGTCGCCGGCGCCGTCGGCTTCAATGTCCGCACCGGCAACTTCCACGTCTTCAAGGCCAAGACGGTGATCTGCGCCGCGGGCGGTGCGTCCAACATCTTCAAGCCGCGCTCGGTGGGCGAAGGCGCGGGTCGCACGTGGTATGCGCCGTGGTCGTCGGCGTCCGCCTACGGGCTGCTGATCAACGCCGGCGCGAAGATGACGCAGATGGAAAACCGCATCGTGCTGGCCCGCTTCAAGGACGGTTACGGTCCGGTCGGCGCGTACTTCCTGCACCTGAAGACCTATACGCAGAACGGACTGGGACAGGAGTACGAATCCAAGTGGTGGCCGGAACTGCAGAAGATGGTCGGCAAGGAATACCTCGACCCGGAGGCGTCGCACCTGACGCACCGACCGATCCCGACCTGCCTGCGCAACCACGCGTTGATCAGCGAGGTCAATGCCGGCCGCGGACCGATCCACATGGTGACGATGCGCGCCTTCCAGGATCCGCATCTGGAAGAAGTCGGCTGGGAGAACTTCCTCGGCATGACCGTCGGTCAGGCGGTGCTGTGGGCCGCCACCGACGTCGATCCGAAGAACGAGAACCCGGAACTGACCACGTCCGAGCCGTATGTCATGGGGTCGCACGCGACCGGATCCGGCGCCTGGTGCTCGGGCCCCGAGGACGTGTCGCCCCCCGAGTACTTCTGGGGCTACAACCGCATGACGACGGTGGCGGGTCTGTTCGGCGCGGGGGATGCGGTCGGCGGCACGCCGCACGCCTTCTCGTCGGGTTCGTTCACGGAGGGCCGGCTCGCCGCCAAAGCCGCGTGCAAGTACATCGACGACGGCAAGGCCGAGGGCATCGTCGTCTCGCAGGCGCAGATCGACCGCCTCAAACAGGAGGTCTACAGGCCGCTGGAGCACTACCGGATCTATCGCAATGCGGTCGTCGCGGGCGACGTCAATCCGTACTACATCACGCCCAAGCAGGGGCTGGATCGGCTGCAGAAGCTGATGGACGAGTACTGCGGCGGGGTGACGGCCAACTACATGACCAACGAAAAGCTCCTGAACATCGGTCTGAAGAAGCTCAGGATCATGGAGGAGGATCTGGAGAACCTGGCGGCTGCCGACCTGCACGAGCTGCTGCGCGCGTGGGAACTCAAACACCGCCATCGCGCCGCCGAGTGCGTCACGCAGCACACGCTGTTCCGCAAGGAGACGCGCTGGCCCGGCTACTACTACCGCGGCGACTATATGAAGGTCGACGACCAGAACTGGCACGTACTGACGGTCTCGCGGCGCGACCCGAAGACCGGCGAGTACACGATGGAGAAGGCGCCCTGCTACCACCTGGTGGCCGACGAGAAGTAGCGGGTCCGCCGGCGACGCGCGCGTGAACATCATCGAGAAGACCGACGACGAGATCCTGGCGCTTGCCGTGCCTCTTTGGCGCGACCTCGTCAGGTACTCGAACGAAGGCAACTACGGCGAGTTCTCGAGGAACTTCTCGAGTTCGCTGGCGCGCGCGATGGACCAGGTCGCGGCGGGCCACCAGTTCGCGAACAGCGAACTGGCGAGGAACCTCTCCGAACAGTTCGACACGCTCGGCATCATCCGCCGCGGTGAACACGTGACCGTCGTGTTCCGTCAGCGCAGCACCAAAAAGCCCGGCGAGTGGCTCGGCCGGCTCGTGCTCGGTTACGAAGACGGAAAGCTCAGGATCTTCGGCGCATCCATCTTCTGACCACC
>JBKBSH010000159.1:0-5448 GCA_046291795.1 Burkholderiaceae bacterium
GGTCCGGAAGTTTGGCGTGGTGGCGGTGTATTCGGACGAACCGGTGCGGCCACCCGTCGGCGCGTGCGCATCAAAGGCGGATCTCGTTGCCGGTCTTGCCTGCGCGGGTTACGGTTCGACCGTGGCGGTGGCCGCGCCGCTTGGGTTCGTGGCCGCGGCAATGGTGCTGGACCGCATCGCCCGGCTCGCGCATGGCGCCGGCTCCGCCGCTCCTTGACGGCTGTCAACAGCGGCGGTCTGCGCCCGCATAGCATTGGCTAAGACGGACATTCGGGAGGACGACGTGTTCAAGAAGATCCTGGTTCCGACCGACGGCACCGAGCTGTCGGCGAAGGCGATCAGCGGGGCCGTCGAGGTGGCGCGGCAGCTCGGCGCGCAAATCGTCGGCGTGACGGTGGTCGAGCCCTACTCTTACGCGTCCTTGTCCGAATACAGGCCCGAGTCCTTCGAGGATTACGAAGCCCGTATGGAGCAGGTCGCGAGACAGCGGCTCGAAAAACTTGAAAATGTCGCGAAAGCGGCTAATGTGGCTGTTGAAACGGTGATCGCGAGGTCGTTCTCGCCGTACGAGGCGATCATCGAGACCGCCAAAGAGCGTGGCTGCGACACGATCTTCATGGCGTCTCACGGACGTCGCGGTCTGAACGCGGTTCTACTCGGGAGTGAAACGCAGAAGGTACTGACGCACTCGACGATACCGGTCATGGTGTACCGCTAGGTACACCGTCAGCGAGCGGGCATCGAGCCCGCCTGAAGGGCCAAACGCCGAAACGGCGCTTGGCCCTTCGTTATTTCGAGGGACGCTCCGCGTTCACGGGTACGCCGGCAAAGTGCCGTCGCTTCAAGGCAAACAGGCACGCACCATGGCGAACCAAAGGTGGGTTCGATCGGGCTCGCGCGACCCCGATTCGCCGGTTCGGCTTCGAGGCGCGGCGGGCACGCAGGGTGGACCTCACCCCCGCTTGCGCTGCGTCAACGCGCAGATCGCGTGCTGCCTTAGCTTGCGCCTATCCAGACCATGGAGGCTCGCGATGGCAGCGGCGCCGGTCAACGTCCGTCACGACGACATCTTCGTGGGCTTCAAGCCCATCGACGACCTGCACAGGGAGTTCCAGGCGATCCTCGACGCGTTGAACGATCCGCGCGAGGGCGACTACGGCGAGGATCTGCTCGCGCTGCACGAGCACCTGTTGCGTCACTGCGCCACCGAGGAACAGTGGATGCTGCAGGAGAACTACGAGCACTACGCGCGCCACAAGCGCGCCCATGAGCGGCTGCTCGAATCGGTGTCCGACATCCGCCGCCGCTTCGACGGCGGCGACATCGACGGCGTGCGCCGCTACTGCGCCGATCTGATGAACTGGTTCGCGATCCACGCGCAGGAAGAAGACGCGCCGCTCGCCGAGTGGCTGCGCGGCGCGCCGCGATGAGCGTGGCCGCGCCGTCCATCCCGCTCGGCTACGCGCCGATCGACGCGCTGCACGCCGAGTTCGAAGCCTGCGTGGCGGCCTTCGAAGGCGCCGGTGCGCCGTCGACGGCGCTCGCCGGCCTGCGCGCGCATCTGCTGCGCCACTTCGGCGACGAGGAGCGCTGGATGCGCGAGTCGGAGTTCCCCGCGTTCGACTGTCACAAACGCGAGCACGACAAGGTGCTCGATGTTCTGGCCGAGGTCGAGCGGCGCTTCGCCGAAGGCGACGAAGACGTCGTCCGCCGACTCGCCGCCGAGCTGCCGAACTGGTTCTCGATCCACGCGGTGACGATGGATTCCGCGCTCGTCGCCTGGTTGCGCGCGAACCCGCCTGCAAGCGCGCTCTGACGGGCCCGGCTTCAGCCCCGTTCACAAGAAGCGGGGGCGAGCACGCGCGCCGCGCTGGCTACGCCGTCCTCCGCTGCTTCATCTCGCGCCGTATCCAGTCGTACAAGTGGATCATGCCGTCCTCGTGCGGCGAGTGGAACGGACCGGCGTCGTCTTCGCCGGCGAGCCACAACGCGCGGCGACCACGGTGCAGTCGGCCGCAGGCTTCGGCGTCTTCTGCAGCGCTCTCGATGTACGCGGCCTGGTGCGCTTCGACGATCTGCGGCTCGAAGGCCTTGATTTCCTCCGGGTAGTAGAACTCGACGATGTTGGTCGTGTGGTCCGGCGAACGCGGGATCAGCGTGCTGACGACGAGCGCGTACGGATACCACTCGAGCATCACGTTCGGATACAGGATCGACCACACGGTGCCGTACTTCGGCAGCTTGCCGCCGGAGTAAGCGAGGATCGCGTCGCGGTACTTCCGGTAGTTCGGCGAGACCTGCGACTTGAATTCGTCCTTGATGCCGAGGATCTGGTAGCTCCAGCGGTCGCCGAAGCCCCATTCGTAGTTGCCCGCATCGACGAACTTCTGCAGGCCCGGATGCATCGCCTCGACGTGGTACAGCTCGAGGTAGATCTCGAGGAAGCTCTTCCAGTTGAAAGGGCATTCGTCGACGATCATGCGATCGAAGACGTAGCCGGCGAAGTCGTAGTCGGCCGCGAGCGGAAAGTCGGCCAGATCGGCGCCCGGATCGCGCGGACCCGCGAACAGCAGTCCGTGCCAGCTCGTGAGCTGCGTGCGCGGCAGCGAGCACTCCGGCGTAGGGTCGAAGTCCGGCGCGCCGAGCAGCTTGCCGTCGAGGTCGTAGGTCCAGCGGTGCAGCGGACACACGAGGTTCCTCGCGTGGCCGCGGCCTTCCATGACCAGCCCCTGTCGGTGGCGGCAGGTGTTCGACAGCAGCGCCACGCCCTGCTCGGAGCGCACCAGCAGCTTGCCGTGCTCGGTCCACGGCAGCGTCATGTAGTCGCCGACCTCGGGCACCATCAACTCGTGGCCGACGTAACCCGGTCCTTTGTCGAACAGCAGCAGCATTTCGCGCTCGAACCAGCCGCGGTCGAAGTACGCCGCGATCGGCAGCGGAGTCGTACCACGGATCAGCGTCGGATCGAGGTTGGAGCGGCGGGAGATCGAGTCGGGGGCATTCATGGCGATCGCTGCGCGGGCTGCGCTCGGGATGAACTGCGAATCGGCATCATGATAGCCACGCGTACGCGCCTGCGTGCCTGACACGGATCAAGCGGGCAGCGGTCGATGCCGTACGCGGTGAAGGCGTCAATGCCCGGCGGCCGGCGGCGTGCTGCGAATCTGATCGATGCGTTCGCGCAGCGTGTCGGCGTCGGTGTAACCCGATGCGACCAGGTGCAATTCGTCGCCATGCACCAGCAGCAGCGTCGGAAAGCCGTCGATGCCCCAGCGCTGCACCATTTCGAACTCCTGGCGAGTGATCTCCTTGAGTTCGTCGGACGCGAACGCCTCGGCAAACGCCGCGCGCGGCACGCCGATGTCGGCCGCGACGTCGGCGAGCACGTCGGCGCGCGTCACATCGCGGCCGTCGCGGTAAAAGGCGTCCTGTGTGGCCCGGAAGAACGCATACGCGAGCGCTCCGGCGCCGGCGCGCATCGTCACGACCGCGCGGCATGCCGGCTCGGTGTCGTAGACGAAGTCGGCGCGCGCGGTCGCGTCGGCGCCAAAAGGCTGGCCGCTCAGCTCATGCACGCGTTTCCAGTGGTCGCGGACCTGCGCCTTGCGCGCGTCGTCCATCGGCTCGCGCTCGTACGCGCGCAGTCCGCCCATCACGAGCTCCAGTTCCGCGTCAGGCAGCGATTCGAGCAGCCGTTCGAGCTGCGGCGTGAAGCCGTAGCACCACGAGCACATCGGATCGGCAACGTAGACGAGTTGGGTCATGGCGGCGGCCTTTGGGCAATGGACGGCGAAGCCCGAGTGTAGGCGGATCGCCGATCCATGCGGAGCCGGCCGTGACCCGTGGCAAGGGATCCGGGACGCGGTCATGCTAGCTTTGCAGCCGCTTTTGCCGGAGGCGCCGCGGACGGGCGGCGCTCAGGCGCGAGGACACCGATGAGGATGGATAACGCGAAATGGATCCGTGCCGCGCTCTGGGGCGCGCTGGCAGTCGCCCTGTCCGGCTGCCAGGCCCTGCTGCCGACGGCGAGCACGCGCACGCCGTTCGGCTGGTCGAGCTATGCCGAGGCGGCGCGCGCGCTCGAGCAGATCGTCCCGTACAAGACGGGGCGCGCGGAACTGCACGTGCTCGGCTTCGATTCGACGGACAACCCGGCGGTGACGATCCTGAATTTCGCCGACATCGCGCAACGCTTTCCCGCGACTGCGGCGCTGTCCTCCGACGAGATCGACCGCGGACTGCGCGACTGTCTGAAGGCCGGACGCCGCTGCACCGGCTACGCGATCTCGGTCAGGCAGGTCGGGCGAAAGCGCATCGGCAACTTCTGGCTCGACACGTTCAACTTCAGACGCGACAGCGAGATCACCGGCTGGAGCTTCAACGCGCTGATCGTGCTGGTCGACGACGTCGTCGTCTACACGCTGTCCGGCGGACAGCCGGCGATCCGCGAGTACGAAACCGTGCGCAATCCGCTCGGCCCGCTGCAGAGTCTCGGCGACGCCGTGCGGCCGCCCAAGCTGTTCTGACCGGGTCGCGCGGCGCCGACTCGCGCGTCGAGGCGTGCGCGGTGACTCAGTCGTCGCGCCAGTCGCGGTCCCGGTAGTGCTTGACTTTGTAGTGCTTGCGGTAATGGCCCGGAGGATAGAAGGCGGGCGGACCGTAGTAGACGGGCGCGGGGACGAACACGCGCGGCGGCGGCGCGTAGATCACCGGCGCCGGTGCGTAAATCACCGGGGGCGGCGCGTACACCGGCGCGGGTGCGACGACCACGGGCGGCGGATAGACGGGGAACGGGGTGCCGATGCGGATTCCGAAGTCGGGCGTGTCGACGCGGATCGCGACGTTGCCGTGGGCCTGGGCCGCACCGACGGGTAGCGCTGCGGCGAGCGCGACAGCGGCCAGGGCGAGCGACTTTTTCATGGTCTGCCTCCGTGAAGTCATGCACGACTTCTAACGGCGGCCGTCGTGGCCGGTGGACCCGCGCGCGTTTCGAGTTGTAACCCCGCAGGCAGCGCGAAGTGCGCGCGGCTTCAGCGCGATTTCGCGTCGACCATGGTCTGCGTCGCGCCCGCGGGGCAAGGCTGATCCGAAAAGGTCACGCGTCCCTTCAGTTCACAGCGGAAGATCTTGCCCGGAGCGAGCAGCACTTGCGCCTTGGGCTCGGGTACGGCAGGCGCGGTGGCGGGCTCGGCCGGCGGTTTGACTTCCACCTGGACGAGCGGAACTCCGGGATCGGTCAGCGCCTGTGGTTGCAACCAGCGAAAGGCGAGGAACCCGATGCAACCGAGCAGGACGATCGTCACGAATCCCATCAGGATGCGCAGCGAAAAGTCGTAGAAGCGGTCTCCGGTCGAGAACATGCGTTCGTCAGGAATGGCCGGGTACGGAAGGCGCGCATTATCGCGCTTTCGGATGACGACCGTTCGGTCGATCCGCGCGATGTGTCGG
>JBKBSH010000160.1:0-5425 GCA_046291795.1 Burkholderiaceae bacterium
CATGGCGACGATGCTCGCCTTCATCGCGACCGACGCCGGCGTCGATCCGGCGCTGCTGCCGCGTTTGACGCGGCAGGCCGCGGAGCAGTCGTTCAACCGCATCACGGTCGACGGCGACACGTCGACGAACGACTCGTTCGTCGTCATCGCCACCGGCAAGAGCGCGGCGCCGCGGATCGAATCGACCAAGGATCCACGCCTGGTTCATCTGACCGATGCGATTGCCGCGGTCGCGCGCGAACTGGCTCAGGCGATCGTGCGCGACGGCGAAGGAGCGACCAAGTTCATCGAGATCGTCGTCGAAGGGGCGGCCACCGAGGACGAGGCCGCGCGCGTCGCGTACTCGGTCGCGCATTCGCCGCTGGTGAAGACGGCGTTCTTCGCGTCGGATCCGAACCTCGGCCGAATCCTCGCCGCGGTCGGCAACGCCGGCATCGACGATCTCGACGCCGCTCGCGTGCAGCTCTATCTGAACGACGTCTGGGTCGCGCGCGACGGCGGCCGCCATCCGGACTACCGCGAGGAGGACGGCCGGCTCGTGATGCAGGGCGCGGAGATCGTCGTGCGAGTCGCGCTGGGCCGCGGCGAGGCGCGAACCACCGTCTGGACCTGCGACCTGTCTCACGAGTACGTGTCGATCAACGCCGATTACCGTTCATGAATCCGGACAAGACGACGGACACGCTCGCGCAGCGGCTGGATGCGATCCTGGACCGGATCGAGCCCCTTTTGCCGCCCGCGCGACGGATCGACTGGAGCGCGCCGGCGTTGCGCTGGCGCCGCCGCCGCTACCTCGGGGTCGAGCTGGGTCACCTCGAGCCGGTGCACCGAATCGCCCGCATCGACCCCGACGATCTGCAGCACGTCGACGCGCAGAAAGAACAGATCCTGCGCAACACCGAGCAGTTCGTCCGCGGGCTGCCGGCCAACAACGTGTTGCTGACCGGCGCCCGCGGCACAGGCAAGTCGTCGCTGATCCGTGCCTGCCTGGTTCGCTTCGTCGACCGCGGGCTGCGTCTGATCGAGGTCGACAAACGCGATCTCGTCGACCTCCCGGACATCGTCGCGCTGGTGGCCGACCGGCCCGAACGCTTCGTCGTGTTCTGCGACGACTTGTCGTTCGAGGAGGGCGAGAGTTCGTACAAAGCGCTGAAGGCGCAGCTCGACGGCTCGGTCGCGGCGCCCTCGGACAACGTGCTGATTTATGCCACGTCGAACCGGCGCCACCTGATGCCGGAGTACATGCGCGAGAACCTGGAAACGAGGTACGAGGCCGACGGCGAGATTCATCCCGCAGAAACGGTCGAGGAAAAGATCTCGCTGTCCGAACGCTTCGGGCTGTGGCTGTCGTTCCATCCGTTCCGGCAGGACGATTACCTGGACATCGTCGCGCACTGGCTCACCCGACTCGGCGCCAGCCGCGCGCTGATCGATGCGGCGCGCGCCGAGGCGCTGCAGTTCGCGCTGCAGCGCGGCTCGCGTTCGGGCCGTGTCGCGCTGCAGTTCGCGCGCGACTACGCGGGCCGGCACGGACTCGCTGCCGGGCGCGGATGACCGAGCGCACACCGGTCGACGTCGCGGTCGGCGTGCTCGTTCGCTCCGACGGTGCGTTTCTTCTCGCGAGCCGTCCGGAAGGCAAGCCATACGCGGGCTACTGGGAGTTCCCCGGTGGCAAGGTCGAACCCGGCGAGTCGATCGCCGCGGCGCTGGCGCGCGAGCTTCACGAAGAACTCGGCATCGACATCGGCGCGGCGTATCCATGGGTCACGCGGCTGTTCGACTACCCGCACGCGCGCGTCCGGCTGCACTTCCGCCGCGTGTTCGACTGGCGCGGCGAGGCGCACGCCCGCGAAGGGCAGCGCTTGGGCTTTTTCTCGACCGCACGGCTGCCGGACGGTCCGCTGCTGCCGGCGACGGTGCCGGTGCTGCGCTGGCTCGACCTGCCGTACATCTACGCGCTGACCCGCGCGGCGACGCTCGGCGTCGAGGCGTTTCTCGAGCGGCTCGATGCGGCGCTGGCACGCGGGCTGCGGCTGGTCCAGCTTCGCGAACCCATGCTCGACGCTTCGCAGGTGGGGTGGCTGCTCGACGAAGTGCTCGCCAGAGCGCGCGCGCACGGTGCGCGAGTGCTCGTCAGCGGCCGCCACGACGCGGCGCTGTGGGAGCGTGCGGACGGGGTGCATTTCACGGCCGTGCAGTTGATGCGGCTCGGCCGCCGTCCGGGGCTGCCGCTGGTTGCCGCATCGACGCATACGCGCGCGCAGATCGATCGAGCGGCAGCGCTCGATCTGGACTTCGTCGTTGCCGGCCCGGTCCTGCCGACGGCGAGTCATCCCGGGCAGCCCGCGCTGGGCTGGCCGGCGTTCGCGGCGTTGATCGACGGGCCTGCGCTTCCGATCTACGCGATCGGCGGGATGCGCGAGGAAATGCTGTCGGGCGCGATCGAGCACGGCGCCCACGGCGTGGCGCTTCTGTCGTCGGCCTGGTGAAGCGCGTGCGTCAGTGCTTGGGCGGCGTCTCCGACGGCGGCGTCTCGTCGGCCTGCTCGTCGCGCCTGCCCGGGATCGCGTATTTTTCTGCCGCCCATGCGCCGAGATCGATCAGCTTGCAGCGCTCCGAACAGAAGGGCCGATAGCGCGACGCTTCGGTCCATTCCACGTCACGCCCGCACGTGGGGCACTTGACGACCGTGGCCATCTAGAAGGCGCAGAGCGACAGATCGAACGCGATGTCGCGATCGACTGCGCGCGGCTTCGGATCGCGGTCCGCGGCGGTAAAGCGGATCCACAGCATGTACTTGTTCGCGCTGATCTCGGGGATCGCCCCGGAGTCGGCGGGCACACGCACCTGCAGCAGCGCATACGTCCGCCCCTGCAGCGTCTGCTGAAACGATCCCTGCACGGCAGTCTGCCGGCTGCGATGCGCGGTTTCGCGAAGCAGCTTCAGCACGATCGCGAGCCCCTGATTGAACTGCGACAGCGGTTTGATCCACGCCTCGAGATCCTGCGTGCGTGCGGCGGCGTCGCGCATCAGCCACGCATGGTACGAGGGCAGGTCGAATTCGCAGGTGCCGCCGGGAATGCTGGCGCGACTGCGTATGCTGGTCAGCCACTCGTTGTCGCGAAGATGCTGACCGGCCTTGCCCGGCGTGGCGTTCAGCGCCTGTTGCGCCTGCTCGATGTCCGCGAGCACTGCGGCCAGCGCGGATTCGGAGACCTGCGGGTTGTTGCGCAGCGCGAGCAACGACTGCTTGTGCCGCTCGAGCTCCTGCAGCAGATCGCCCTTGAGGTCCGCGCGCGAGGTGACTTCGAGGATTTCGAACAGCGTCAGCAGCGCGGTGTGATGGCAAAAAGGATGCGTCTGCGCGCAGAAGTACGCAAGCTTTTCGAACAGATCCTCGAGCCTCAGCAGTGTTCGCACCCGCTCGTTGAACGGATACTCGTAGAGGATCTGGCGGGGTTCGTTGCTCTGCATGCACGGAGTCCCTGGCGCCGGATCGACGATATCACACGAGGTCAGCGCGACTCCGCCCGGTGCAGCGATGCGAGGCGGCAGTACATCGCGTGCAGTCGTGCGACCCGTTCGGCAAGCCGTTCGACCCCGCACCCGTTGTAGATCACGTCGTCCGCCGCGGCGAGCCTTTGCTTGCGGCTCGCCTGCTGCGCGATGATCGAACGCACGGCATCGGCCCCGAGCCTGCTGCGGCGGACGACGCGCTCGACCTGCACGTCGACCGGGCAGTCGACGACGAGCACGCGGTCGACGCGTTTCTTCCAGTCGCCGGACTCGACGAGCAAAGGAACGACGAACATCACGTACGGGGCGCTCCGGGCGAGACGCCGCGCGGCGTTCTCGGCCTGTGCGCGGATCAGCGGGTGCAGGATCGCTTCGAGCGCGCGCTTCGCGTCGGCGTCGGCGAAGACGAGTTCGCGCATCCTGCCGCGGTCGAGCGCGCCGTCGGGCGTGATGTACGCATCGCCGAATCGCGCGCGCAGTGCGCCGATTGCCGCGCCGCCGTGCGCCGTGATCGTGTGCGCGATCGCATCCGTGTCGACGATGGCCGCACCGAGTTCGGCAAAGAGATCGCCGACCGTGGACTTGCCGCTGCCGATGCCTCCGGTCAGTCCGACGCGGAAGTACGCGAGCTCAGAACGGCAGGAAGCGGCCGGCGATGGCGTTGCCATACAGCAGCACGATGAAACCCGCGGCGGCCAGGTACGGGCCGAACGGGATCGGAACCTCGCGGCCGTGCCGGGCGAGCGCGATCAGCGCGATACCGACGACCGCGCCGACGACCGAAGACAGCAGAATGATCGGCAGTAGCATCTTCCAGCCGAACCAGGCACCGAGCGCGGCGAGCAGCTTGAAGTCGCCGTAGCCCATGCCCTCCTTGCCGCTGACGAGCTTGAACAGCCAGTAGATCGACCACAGGACCAGATAACCCGCGACGGCGCCGATGACCGCCTCCTGCAAGGGCGCGAACGTGTTCCACAGATTCGAGATCAACCCGAGCCAGAGCAGCGGCAGCGTCAGGTCATCCGGCAGGAGGGTCGTATCGGCGTCGATGAAGGTCAGTGCGATCAGGGTCCAGACCAGCACGAGCGCGAGCGCGCCGGCCGCGCCCCAGCCGAAGCGCCATGCGACGAGCGCAGACAAGACTGCGGTCAGCACTTCGACGATCGGATAACGAACCGGGATTCGCGCGCCGCAGAACGCGCAGTTGCCGCGCAGCATCAGATAAGAGATCACCGGGATGTTGTCGATCGCACGCAGCGGCGTGTTGCATGCGGGACAGTGCGAACGCGGCACCAGCAGGTTGTAGCGCCCGGCCTTCGGCGGTTCGCGGCCTTCGAGTTCGGCGCACTGGGCGCGCCACTGTGCCTCCATCATTCGCGGCAGGCGATGGATGACGACGTTCAGGAATGAGCCGATCGCCAGCCCGACGACGGGCGCGACGATCAGGAAGAGCGCGTCGGGAGACAAGAAGCGGTCGTGGCCGGCGGCGCCGAACGCGATTCCGGCCTGCTCCGGGTTCCTAGACCACCTGGCCGAGCTTGAAGATCGGCAGGTAGATCGCGATGACGATGCCGCCGATGATCACGCCGAGCACGACCATGATGATCGGTTCGATCAGGCTGGCGAGTGCGTCGACCGTCTCGTCGACCTCGCGTTCGTAGTAGTCGGCGACCTTGGACAGCATCGAATCGAGCGAACCCGACTCTTCGCCGATGCCGGTCATCTGCACCGCCATGTTCGGGAAAACGCCGGAGTTCTGCATCGCCTGCGCAAGGCTCGTACCGACATTGACCTCGCTCTGGATCTGCTTGGTCGCTTCCTTGTAGACGGCGTTGCCGGCGGCCGGGCCGACGGAGTCGAGCGCCTCGACGAGCGGCACGCCTGCCGCGAAGGTGGTCGACAGCGTACG
>JBKBSH010000161.1:0-5421 GCA_046291795.1 Burkholderiaceae bacterium
CGTAGGCGGAGACCTCGTAGTGCTCGTAGCCCGCCTGCGCCGTGCGCGCTTCGATCCAGTCGCCGATCGCGGCCACCGTATCCTCGTCCGGCAGCCGCGGCGGGTGCTTTGCGAAAACCGTTTGCGGTTCGATCGTCAACTGATAAAGGGACAGGTGCGGCGGCGCGAACGACAGCGCGCGCTCGACATCGCGCTGCGCGGCGTCGAGCGTCTGCTCGGGTAGCCCGTACATCAGGTCCAGGTTGAACTCGTCGAACGTGCGGTGCGCGGCCTCGATCGCGGCGACCGCCTGCGCGCTGTCGTGGATGCGGCCGAGTCGCGCCAGCTGCCCGTCGTCGAAGGACTGCACGCCGATCGAAAGCCGGTTCACGCCCGCTGAACGAAACGCGGCGAACTTGGCCGTCTCGGAGCTGCCCGGGTTCGCCTCCAGCGTGATTTCGCAATCGGGTTCGAGCGGCAGCAGCGCCCGCACGTCCGACAGCAGCCGCTCGAGCCCCGCGGCCGACAGCAGGCTCGGCGTTCCGCCGCCGATGAAGATGCTGACGACGTGCCGGCCCCAAACGAGCGGCAATGCCGCTTCGAGGTCCGCGCGTAGCGAAGCGACGTAGTCGCCCTCCGGGATCGCGGCGATTCCGCCCGCCTGCTCGTGCGAGTTGAAGTCGCAATACGGACACTTGCGAACGCACCACGGCCAGTGCACGTACAGCGCGAGCGGCGGCAGCGTCCTCAGGTCGAGCGCGCCCGGCCGCAACAAGGCGGCGGCCTCGCCGTTCGCAACGGCCCGAGCGGGAACGACCGGGATCTTCACCATCCCCAGCAGACCGTCAGCTTGCGCGCGAGTTCTCCCAGCGCGAGCGCTCGATGGCTGATGCGGTTCTTGTGCTCGGGGGCCAGTTCCGCCGCCGTCTTGCCCAGGTCCGGCAACCAGAACACCGGGTCGTAGCCGAAGCCGTTGGCGCCGCGCGGCGCGTCGGTCACCTCGCCGTACCAGCGCGCGTCCGCGATCAAGGGTTCGGGGTCGCGCGCACTTTGCACCGCCACCAGCACGCAGGTGTAGTGCGCGCGTCGGTCACTCAGGCCGGCCAGTCGCCGCAGCAGTTCGGCGTTGTTGTCCGAGTCGGTCGCCGCCTCGCCCGCGAATCGCGCCGACCGCACGCCCGGCTCTCCACCGAGCGCGGCACAACAGAGTCCGGAATCGTCGGCGAGCGCCGGCAGTCCGGTCGCGGCCGCCGCGTGCCGCGCTTTGGCCAGCGCGTTCTCGACGAAGGTGGCGTGCGGCTCGTCGGCCGAGCGAATGCCGAGCGCCCCCTGTGCGATCACCTCGGCGCCGAGCGGCGCGAGCAGCGCGCCGAACTCGCGCAGCTTGCCCGGGTTGTCCGATGCGAGGACGATGCGGCGCATGGCGCCCCCGCTCAGGCGAGGCCGAGCGCGGATTTCTGGATCGCGACCAGGCGCTCGATGCCGGCGCTCGCCAGCGCGAGCATCGAATCCAGCTGCGCGCGCGTGAACGGGGCGCCCTCGGCCGTCCCTTGCACCTCGACGAAGCCACCGGCGCCGGTCATCACGACGTTCATGTCGGTGTCGCAACTCGAGTCCTCGACATAATCGAGGTCGAGCAGCGCCTCGTCGCCGACCATGCCCACCGACACCGCCGCGACGAAGTCGCGGACCGGAAGGCGGTCGATCATGCCCTGGTCCTGCATCCAGCGCAGCGCGTCGTACGCGGCGACGAAGCCGCCGGTGATCGCCGCGGTACGCGTGCCGCCGTCAGCCTGCAGCACGTCGCAATCGACGTGGATCGTGCGCTCGCCGATGGCCGTCAGATCGACGACCGCGCGCAGGCTGCGGCCGATCAGTCGCTGGATCTCCAAGGTGCGCCCGCTCGGTCTGCCCTTGGCCGCCTCGCGCTCGGTTCGCGTCGCCGTCGCACGCGGCAACATCCCGTATTCCGCAGTGAGCCAGCCCTCGCCGCGGCCTTTCAGGAATCCCGGCACCCCGGCCAATACCGACACCGTGCACAGCACGCGGGTGTCGCCGAACTCGACGAGCACCGAGCCTTCGGCATGGCGCGTGTACCCACGCGTCAGCACGACGCGTCGCAGTTCATCGGGCCGGCGTCCCGAAGCGCGGATCATTTGCCGTCGATCAGCTTGCTCGCGCGCTGGATCGCCTTCTGGATCTCGGCCACCGCGTCGTCGATCTGGTCTTCGGTCAGCTCCTCGTCGGCGCCCGGTTCGCCGTGGCGCGGGAACTGGATCGTCGACGCGACCGCGCCCTCCGGCATCACCAGCGTGGACACCGGCGCCTCCGTCGGCGGGACCATCTCGACCGCCTCCGCACCGGCCCAGGTCATCGCGATGGCCGTGCAGTTGTCGGCATCTTCGCCGCCGTTGGCGAGCGCAAGCTCCATCAGCTCGGGCACCGCGCGCATCACCGTCTTGCCGCCGAACGCCTCGGCGATCTGCCGGTCGGTCAGCGTTCCCCACAGGCCGTCGGAGCACAGCAGCAGCGTGTCGCCGTTGCGCAGCGCGACGGGGCGGCTGATCTCCACGGTCGGCGCGACGAACGCACCGATGCAGTTGAAGATGCGGTTGCGCTCCGGGTGGTCCTTCGCGTCCTCGGGCCGGATCAGTCCGGTCGATACGAGGTGATGCACGCGCGAATGATCCACCGTGCGCTCGACGATGCGGCCGCCGCGGATCAGATACAGCCGCGAATCACCGGCGTGCGCCCAGGTCGCGATGCCCTGCTGGATCACGCAGGCGACGATCGTCGTGCGCGGCGCCTCGGGCAGGCTGTGCTCGGCGCGGTAGCGGTGCAGCTCGCGGTGCGCGGCGAGCACGGACTCCTCAAGGTAGCGCGCCGGATCGGGCAGCAGCGGCTGCGCATCGCGCTGGTAGATCGACGCCATCGTCTGCAGCGTGATCTGCGCGGCGACCTCGCCGCGCGCGTGTCCGCCCATGCCGTCGGCCACCAGCATCAGCAGCGAATCGCGCGTGTACAGGTAGCCCATCCGGTCCTGGTTGACCTTCCGGCCGCCTTTCTTGCTCTCCTGATAGATCGAAAAGCGCACGCGCGCCGCCTCCGCGGCATCAGAACCAGGTGATGTTGTGATCCTTCATGAAACGCGAAACGCGCTCCTGCACGTGCCGGATGCGCGCGCCCGCGCGCTCCATGAACGAGAATTCCGGCCGGTCGGGCACGTTGTGGACGAGCTCCTTCTGCACCGCGTAGATCGTCTGCGGGCGTTCGAGCGAGTTCAGCCGCAGGCAGCGCTCGACCATCGAGATCAGCTGCGACGAGTACAGCCCGCGGAACGATCGCAGCGCCTGGGGCATCTTGTCGTCCTTGAGCCGCTGGTCCGACTCCTGCGGCGGCATTCCCGACATGCACGCATAGATGCACGCGCCGATCGAGTAGACGTCGGTCCACGGGCCGAGTTCGGCGTCCCGCTTGTACAGCTCGGGGGCGGCGAATCCCGGCGTGTACATCGGGTACGTCTTGCTGATGTCACGCTGCAGCGTCTGCCGCGCCGCGCCGAAGTCGAGCAGGATCGGCGTGCCGTCCATCCGCAGGTAGATGTTGGCGGGCTTCACGTCCAGGTGCAGCAGGCGATTGCTGTGCACCTCGCGCAGTCCGTTCATCACCTGCGTGAACACGCGCCGGATGAATCGCTCCGACAGCACGTCCTTCTGCTCCTTGCTGCGGTTGCGGATGATGTGTTCCTGCAGCGAGCGCCCCGACTCGTAGTGCATCACCATGTATACGGTGTCGTTGGCGCGGAAGAAGTTGACCACGCGGACGATGTTCGGGTGGAAGATCGACGCGAGCGCGCGGCCTTCCTCGAAGAAGCACTTCAGGCCGATGCGGTAGGTGTTCAGGTTCTCCGGCGCGACGTACGGCGAAAACTCGCCGGGCTTGCGCTGCGCGAGCGCCGCCGGCATGTACTCTTTGATCGCGACCGAGTTGCCCTGCTCGTCGGTGGCGAGATAGACGATCGAGAAACCGCCGCTGGAGATCTTCTTTACAATGCGGTAGCCGCCGACCTCGAGGCCTTCCGGCAACGATGCGTTGTTCTGGGTCGCCATGCCGTTGCGTCTCGTTCGGGCGCGTCCGCGGAAAAACCGCCCGGATTCTAACGAATCGACTCTGCCGAAAGCGCGCGGCGAACCGACGAAAAGCACGACAAAAGCGGAAGCACGATGGCGGTCGTCGCGAGCATGACGGGATTCGCGGTCGCGAATCGCGAGACTTCAACGGGGGTCGTGACCGTCGACGTGCGATCGGTCAACTCGCGCTTCCTCGACCTGTCGCTGCGCGTCGGCGACGAACTGCGCCCCTTCGAGCAGGCCATCCGCGAAGCCATCGCGCAGCGGCTGGCGCGCGGCAAGGTCGACTGCCGAGTCGGCCTGCAGCGGCACGCGACGGCGCAGGCACCCCGGATCAATGCAACGGCGCTGGCGCAGCTCGCGCAGCTTGCGCGCGAGGTGCGAGCGGCGCTGCCGGAGGCCGCGCCACTGGCCGTCGGCGAAGTGCTCGCGTGGCATGGCGTGGTCGAGTCCGCCGCTGCCGACACCGACGAACTGCGCGCGGCGGTGCTGGCCGCGGTGGGGGAGGCGCTCGAAGCGCTGCAGGCGTCGCGCGTGCGTGAAGGCGCGGCGCTCGCGGCAGCGTTGCTCGCACGCTGTGACGGCATCGACGCGATCGTCGAGCAGCTTCGGCCGCGCGTGCCGGAGCTGCTCGCGGCGATGGAGCGCAGGCTGCTCGAGCGGCTGAACCAGACGCTCGCGCCGGCGCTGGCGGCCAACGCCACGGTCACGCGCGAGGAGATCGCCGATCGCATCCGGCAGGAGGTCACGCTGTACGGGCTGCGCGCCGACGTGGACGAGGAACTGAAGCGCCTGTCGACGCATGTCGCCGAAGTCCGGCGCGTGCTGGCCGCCGGCGGCGCGGTCGGCCGCCGGCTCGATTTTCTGATGCAGGAACTGAACCGCGAGGCGAACACACTGGGCTCGAAGGCCTCCGCGATCGAGATGACCAACGCCGCGGTCGAGCTGAAAATCCTGATCGAGCAGATGCGCGAGCAGATCCAGAACCTGGAGTAGCGGCATGGACCCAGCGCAGGGCGGCAACGGGCCGTTCGCCGGCAACATCTTCCTGGTCGTCGCGCCTTCGGGCGCCGGTAAGTCGACGCTGGTCAACGCGTTGCTCGCAAAGGACCCGACGATCCAGCTTTCGGTGTCGTACACGACGCGGCCGCCGCGGCCGGCAGAGGTCGACGGCCGCGAGTACCACTTCGTCTCGGTGGAGGACTTCAAGGCGCGCCGCGCGCGCGGCGAGTTTCTCGAAAGCGCGGAAGTGCACGGCAACTACTACGGGACTTCGAGGGTGTGGATCGAGCAGCGCATGCGCGAGGGTCGC
>JBKBSH010000162.1:0-3363 GCA_046291795.1 Burkholderiaceae bacterium
AAACGCTGCTGCCGAAAGAGGGTGGCGGACGTGTGGCGGCGCATGAAATCATGGTCGGTTCCAACGCCGTTCGTAACCTGATCCGTGAAAACCAGCTGGCGCAGATTTACTCGATGATCCAGACCGGCAGCCAGTTCGGCATGCAGACGCTCGACCAGTGCCTGATGGACCTGGTCCGGCGCAACATCGTGTCGGCGGCGGAGGCGCGCCAGTACGCGAAGTCGCCGGACAGCTTCGTCGGGTAGGCGTCCGCGCAACGCGGCGAAACACTGAGGGGTTCACATGGAACGCGACCAGGCCACACGATTCGTCCACGACCTGCTTCGTCTGCTGCTGACGAAAAAGGGCTCGGACCTTTTCATCACCGCCGAGTTTCCGCCTGCGTTCAAGCTCGACGGCCGCGTGCTGCCGGTGTCGAACCAGCCGCTCACGGCGCAGCACACCGCGGAGCTGGTGCGAGCGATCATGAACGACCGCCAAGCCGCCGAGTTCGAGGCGACCAAGGAGTGCAACTTCGCGATCAACCCGACCGGGATCGGCCGCTTCCGCGTCTCCGCGTTCGTGCAGCAGGGCAAGGTCGGCATCGTCTTCCGGACGATCGCCGACCGGATCCCGACGGTCGAGGAGCTGAACCTGCCGCCGCTGATCAACGAGCTGGCGATGGCCAAGCGCGGGATCGTGATGGTGGTCGGCGCGACCGGCTCGGGCAAGTCGACCACGCTCGCCGCGATGGTCGGCTACCGCAACGAGAACAGCCAGGGCCACATCATCACGATCGAGGATCCGATCGAGTACGTCCATCCGCACAAGAACTGCATCATCACGCAGCGCGAGGTCGGCGTCGATTGCGACAGCTGGAGCGTGGCGCTGAAGAACACGCTGCGGCAGGCGCCCGACGTGATCCTGATCGGCGAGGTGCGCGACCGCGAGACGATGGAGCACGCGATCGCTTTCGCCGAGACCGGTCATCTGGTGATGTGCACGCTGCATGCGAACAGCACGAACCAGGCGCTCGACCGGGTGATCAACTTCTTCCCCGAGGACAAGCGCAGCCAGCTTCTGATGGATCTGTCGCTGAACCTGCGCGCGATGGTCTCGCAGCGGCTCGTCGCGTTCAAGGACCGCAAGGGCCGCATCCCCGCGGTCGAGATCATGCTGAACTCGCCGCTGATCTCGGACCTGATCTTCAAGGGCGAAGTGCACGAGATCAAGGACGTGATGAAGCGCTCGCGCGAGCAGGGCATGCAGACCTTCGACCAGGCGCTGTTCGACCTGCACGAGCGCGAGCTCATCTCGTACGAGGACGCGCTGCGCAACGCCGACTCCGTCAACGATCTGCGGCTGCAGATCAAGCTCAACTCCAAGCTGTACGGCGGTGTCGCGGGGATCCACAAGGGCATCGAGCACCTCGGGCTGGCGGGTTGACCGCAGCGCAGCGCCGGCGCCTGTCGGCGCAATCACCGGTTGGCGGGCGGGTCTTCCTCGCCGGCGCGCTCGTGACGCCGCGCACCGGCTGCTGCGCGTACTACCATGTCGCTCGGTGACTGACGCAAGGAGGACCCCATGACGGTACGTACCTCGTCGGCCGAATGGAAGGGCACGCTGAAGGAAGGCGCCGGGACGATGCGGCTCGGCAGCGGAGCCTACGAAGGGCCGTTCACCTTTGCCTCGCGGTTCGAGTCCGGACCGGGAACCAACCCGGAGGAGCTGATCGGCGCAGCGCAGGCGGGCTGCTATTCGATGTTCCTGTCGGCCCTGCTGACGAAAGCCGGCTACACGCCGAAGCGCATCCATACGACGGCCGCGGTTCACCTGGGCGAAGGGCCCGCGATCGAACTGATCGAGCTGACGACCGAGGCCGAAGTGCCGGGGCTCGCGGCAGCCGACTTCCAGCAGCACGCTCAAGCCGCCAAACAGGGCTGCCCCGTGGCGAAAGCGCTCGCCGGACCGCGCATCGTGCTCAACGCCAGGCTCGTCGGCTGAACCACTGACCGGGGGGACGCGTATGCCGACCGTCTATGACTTCTCGGCCAAGACGATCGACGGCAAGTCCAGGAAGCTCGCCGACTTCAAGGGCAAGGTGCTGCTGGTCGTCAACACCGCGAGCCAGTGCGGTTTTACGCCGCAGTACAAGGGGCTCGAGGCGCTGCATCAGCGGTTTGCCAAGCGCGGCTTCGCGGTGCTGGGATTCCCGTGCAACCAGTTCGGCGCGCAGGAACCGGGCGCCGAGTCGGAGATCGCCGAGTTCTGCGAGACGAACTACGGCGTCACGTTCCCGCTGTTCGCCAAGATCGACGTCAACGGCGACAGCGCGCATCCGCTGTTCAAGTACCTGACGTCGGCCAAGCCGGGACTGCTCGGTTCGGAAGCGATCAAATGGAATTTCACCAAGTTCCTGATCGGCAGGGATGGAAAGGTGATCGCGCGCTACGCACCGACGACCAAGCCCGAAGACATCGCCGCCGACATCGAAAAGGCGCTCGGTTGAGCGGCGCGCGCCGCTACTCGCACAGGCCCAGGATCTTCTGCTCGATGGTGCAGGACTTTCCCTTGGCGGGCTCGCCGCGCGCGGCGACGCAGCGCTCGAACTCGCGCGCGATCGGCGGAAAGTACGCCCAGCCGCGGCCGAGCTCGGGCATCGCCAGCTCGACTTCCTTCCACTTCGGATGGCCCTCGGCCTGCAGCGTGCCGAAGTTCTCGCACAGCGAACGCGCGAATCGCGCGAGCCGCGCCTGCGTGGCCGACCGGGCGTCGCCCGGTGCGACGGACACGCTCTCACCGTGAGGTCGGGTACAGGCTCGTCGGTAGCTTCGTGGTAAGGCCGACGACGACAGCGACCCGCCCGTCGACTCGCGGGTGACGAGCCGGCGTGGCTGCGGCGCTCGGCAGGCGAACTTCGGTCTCCGTCACGGACCGTTCGTCGAATAAATGAGTCCGTCGCCGCGACGGCGGACGGGACGCACTTGCGCGGTTGCGGTAAAGGGTGGACGGCGACGGCGGGCGCGCAGCCGCGCGGCCTGCCTCGAGTCGTGCGCGTCAGATGGTCCTACCCGTCCTCGCAGGGCGAATCCGCGCCGCGCGCTGTTCTGCCAGCCCGGTCAGTGGGAAAGCTGCCTCGCATGTTGTCTGCGGCGACGTTGCTGAGGTGTCGGCCGTCGGCCCGGGTGTGTGGGCCGTCGTGGCGTCCGCGGCACCGGCTCGCCATGTTTTGTAAGCCGCCGCGCCGAATGCGATGGCGATCGCTGCAACAGCGACGACCAGTGCGAGCGACATTGCGTGACGTGTGCGGGCCGGTGTCGGCGCATCGACGACCACCGCCGGCGGATTCACGGCGCAGACCTCGACGTCAGTCATGATCGGCGC
>JBKBSH010000162.1:3463-5414 GCA_046291795.1 Burkholderiaceae bacterium
CGGGCCGGTGTCGGCGCATCGACGACCACCGCCGGCGGATTCACGGCGCAGACCTCGACGTCAGTCATGATCGGCGCAAGGCCGCTCGTAGGCGGCGGAACGGTTTCGCTTTCGGATACAGCGCCGCTGCCTCCGACGGGTCGCGCCATGTCAGCGACGGGCGTATCGGTTCCAGCTTCGGCAGCGCCGTCCTGCTCATCGTTGGACAAAGCGGTAGCGATCGTGGCAGAGGTAGACGACTCCGTGGACGCGCGAGCCTCGAGCGACTGTGCTGGTATGGTGCACGTCGGCCACGACATCGTTGCCGATTGAGTTGCGTCCAATGACGGCGGGTCCGCGGTCCCAACGAATCGGGGCAGTTCGGTTCCGCACGACTGGCAGAAGGGCGAGGCGGCATCGTTTCGCGCCCGGCACAGCCGGCAGAACCTCACTTGAAGCGGCGCGCCGCAGTTGCCGCAGAACCGCGAGTCTTGCGGGTTCATGTGGTCGCACGCCACGCAGATTCGAAAAAGCATGGACCGTTCAGCGTACGCTTGACAGGGGGGCTCGCTCGACCGTCGACATCGGACGCACGTATTTCAACGCGTCGCGGCGCGCCCGATCCGGGAGAAAGTCGTCGCTTTATGGCGGTCTTCCGTCGCTTCGCCGGTCGGCCGGTGCGGCGAGGGTCTGCCGGCATGTGGCCCAGGTCCACGTCATTGCTGCGCCTGTTCATCTCGCATCGCTGCGTCGTGCGGCCGCGCAGCCGTGCCGCTGCATGAAAGCGCGGGAATCACCCGCTGGGGCGGGCCGCTTTGGGCCGTAGGCCCGGCCCATGGCCAGACACGTCGTCGCCCATCGCTGCCGCGGGATGGCTGCGCGGACGGTACGCCCCGGCGACGATCTCGAAACGGAAGAACCGGCACTCCAACGGGCCGTTGAAGAGCACGGTCCGGCGCGACTCCTGCAGCCGCATCCGGCGCGGCAGCGCGCGGTCCGCGGTGAGCATCCACGCGGTCCAGCCCGCGAACGACTGCTTCAGTCGATCGGCGACTTCGCCCATCATCTTCGGCACCGGCGCGGATTTCGGGTGGCTCTGCTCGCCGTAGGGCGGGTTCGTGACGATCATGCCGACCGGCGCGGGCGGCTCGATCCTGCGCGCGTCGACGGCCGTCAGGCGAAGCCGACCGTCGGCGAGCCATGCGTCGAGCCCGGCGAGGCGGGCGTTGTGGCGGGCAGTCTCGATCACGCGCGTCGAGATGTCCGAACCCGCGATCAGCGCGGGCGCGCGATCGTCGATCGCGGCGCGCGCCTGCTCGCGCAGCGTGCGCCAGCCCGCGGCGTCGAAGCCGTGCAGCTTCTCGAAAGCGAAGCGGCGCTGCAGTCCCGGCGCACGGCGCGCCGCGATCGAGGCCGCTTCGATGACGATCGTTCCGCTGCCGCAGAACGGATCGAGCAGCGGTGCGGTCGGCGTCCAGCCTGCCAGCGCGAGCAGCCCGGCGGCGAGGTTCTCCTTCAGCGGCGCTTCGCCCTTGTCTTCGCGCCAGCCGCGCTTGAACAGCGGCTCTCCCGACAGGTCGAGATACAGCGTCGCGGTCGACTCGTCGAGGTAGACGAACACGCGTACGTCGGGGCGAGCGCGGTCGATCGAAGGGCGCGCCCCGGCGCGCGCGCGCATCCGGTCGACGATCGCGTCCTTGACGGTCAGCGTGGCGAACTCCAAGCTCGCCAACGGCGAGCGCGACGCGTTCAGGTCGACGCGCAGCGTCTGCCGCGGCGAGAAGTGCCGCTCCCACGGCACGTCGGTGGCGAGCGCGTACAGGGTCTTCTCGTCTCGATACGACCCCTGCGCGATCTGCCACAGCACGCGGCTGGCGATGCGCGAGTGCAGGTTCGCCGCGTACGCCGTGCGCAGGTCGCCGGCGAATCCGACGCCGCCGGATTCGGCGCGGGCGCCCGTCGCGCCGACCGC
>JBKBSH010000163.1:0-5410 GCA_046291795.1 Burkholderiaceae bacterium
CCGTGCGCTTCAGCGCGCGCCGCTCGCACCGCCGCGCAACACCGATTCGACCCCGCGATTGGCCAGGCGATCCGCGCGTTCGTTTCCCGCATTGCCGGCATGCCCTCTGACCCAGCGCCAGTCGATGTCGTGCCGCTGCGCCAGTTCGGCGAGCCGCGCCCACAGGTCGGCGTTCTTCACCGCCTTGTTGCCGGCGGTCTTCCATCCGCGGCGGATCCAGTTCGGCAGCCACTCGGTCACGCCCAGCTTGACGTACTGCGAATCCGTGTGGAGCACGACCCGGCAGCGGCGCTTCAGCGAAGCGAGCGCCTCGATCACCGCGACGAGTTCCATCCGGTTGTTCGTCGTCTGCGCCTCGCCGCCGAACAGCTCCTTTTCGTGGACGCCGGACTTCAGGTACACGCCCCAGCCGCCCGGGCCGGGGTTGCCCTTGCAGGCGCCGTCGGTGTAGATCTCGACGACGGCGCCGGCCGCGGCGGCGCGTTGCGCCGGTTGGGCCGCGGCGTCGGTGGCGGGCTCGCCGCCGTGTCCCGACGCTGCCGAGGCGCTGCACGCGCGCGTCATCGCTGCGCCGCGCGCGTCATCGCATCGTTGGCGGGCACGTCGGGCTCGTCGACGCGGATGCTGAAGGCCTCGCCCGTCGCGCTCGACACCGGACCCGCAGGGGCCAGCGCGGGCCGCAGTGCGTTGCGCCGTTTCCACGCCGGGCCCACGAGCCGCATGCCTCGCACCCGCTTGATCGCGGTGACGAGATAGACCGAGCCGAGCACGGGCCACCAGCGGTCGCCGGCCTTTTCCAGGAAACGCCAGCGGGCGAGCCACTTGTCGCTGCGCGCCCACGGCGAGTAGCAGCCGTAGCGGCCGCGGCTCACCTCGAACGACAGCAGCTTCATCCAGTCCTTGATCCGCGGCAGCGAGATGAACTGGCCCTCGCGCGGCAGAAACGGCGCCATGCCCAGTCGGGACATGAGTTGACGCAGGCCCCACAGGCTGACCGGGTTGAATCCGGTCAGCACGATGTGTCCCTCGGGAACCAGCACGCGCTCGACCTCGCGCAGCACCTGGTGCGGTTCTTCGGCGAACTCGAGAATGTGCGGCATCACGACCAGATCGATCGAGCCGGTGGCGAACGGCAGTTCCTCGAACCGCGTGATCACGGTGACCCTGCAGTGCGCGCCGCCGCGCCCGCCCGGCGCAGCGGGCAGCCGGTCCGACGCGCAGAAGCGCAGCGGCATGCGGTTCTCGCGCAGCGCGTCGATCTCAGGCAGGCCGAGCTGCAACGCGTGGTAGCCGAAGATGTCGGCGACCGCCGCGTCGAGCTGCTGCTGCTCCCAGTCGAGTACGTAGCGACCCGGCGGCGAGCGCAGGAACTCCGACAGCCTGACGATCGGAGACGCCGCGACCGCGGCCGGCTGCTCGAGGAAGTTCGGATCGAAGTGCACGTTTTCGCGGACAATCGGGGCGTTGCGACCAGCCTTGCCAAAAATGCCTGCCGAAACCGAGTGCTGCGCGCTGCGGATCGAACCGATCCCGGCATTCGACGACAACTACCTGTGGCTCGCTTCCCGCGGCGGCCTGGCCTTCGTCGTCGACCCGGGCGATGCCGATGCGACCGAACGAGCGCTCGCCGCGCGCGGGCTGCGACTGGCCGCCATTGTAGTCACGCACCATCACGGCGATCACACGGGCGGTGTGCAGCGGCTCAAGCACGCGCATGGCGCGACCGTCTACGGCCCGGCGGCGGAGGCGATTCCCGCGCGCGATGTCGCGCTCGCCGGAGGCGACCGCGTCGAGCTGCTCGGGGTGACCTTCGACGTGCTCGACGTGCCGGGGCACACGCGCGGCCACATCGCCTACCACGCGCCGTCGATCGAGGCGCTGTTCTGCGGCGACACGCTCTTTGCGGGCGGCTGCGGCCGACTGTTCGAAGGCACGCCGGCGCAGATGCACGCGTCGCTCGCCAAGCTGGCGCGCCTGCCGGGTGCCACGCGCGTTTACTGCGCGCACGAGTACACCGTCGCGAACCTGAAGTTCGCGCGCGCGGTCGAGCCGGACAACGCCGCGCTCGCGCGCCGGCTCGCCGCGAGCGAGGCCATGCGTGCGCGCGGCGAACCGACCGTGCCGTCGACGATCGCGCTCGAACTCGCGACAAATCCCTTCCTGCGTTGCGACGAGCCCGCGGTGCGCGCGGCGGCGCAACGCCGGCAGCCCGGCGCGGGCGCCTCGGCCGTCGAGACGTTCGCCGCGATACGCGCCTGGAAGAACGCGTTCTGATGCGGATGGACCGACGCGAGCCCGCGATTCGCGCGATGAGCGACCGGATCGGCCGCTTATACTGCGCCCGATGTCCTGTCGGCACGACGTTCGCAAACGCTCCGCATCGACGCGCGCACGCCTGTTGCGATCCGTCGCCGCGGCGTTCGCGCTCGCCGCGCTGACGGCGCCGGCGCGCAGCGGCGCCGCGGACGGCGCATCGGCCGACGTCGACTGGTGGTCGGAGCTTCCCGCCTACCGCGCGAGCGAAGACGCCGCAGCGCCCGCCGCGCCGGCATCAGCACAGCCTGCGCCCGAAGCTTCGCCGAGCCCGGTCGTTGCCGCCGATCCCGGCGACGTGTGGGACCGCATCCGCGCGGGCTTCGTGCTGCCCGATCTGGCGACCAAGCCGGTCGCGACGGCCACGCGCTGGTACCAGGATCGCCCCGACTACATCGACCGGATGGCGAGCCGCGCGAGCCTGTACCTGTTCCACATCGTCGAGGAAGTCGAGAAGCGCGGCATGCCGACCGAGCTCGCGTTGCTGCCTTTCATCGAGAGCGCGATGCAGCCCGAGGCCGAGTCGCACGCGCGCGCTTCCGGGCTGTGGCAGTTCATCCCGTCGACCGGCAAGCTCTACGCGCTCGAGCAGAACGTATGGAAAGACGAGCGGCGCGACATCCTCGAGTCCACGCGCGCCGCGCTCGACTACCTGCAGAAGCTGTACGACGACTTCGGCGACTGGCATCTGGCGCTCGCCGCGTACAACATGGGCGAAGGCGGGCTGGCGCGCGCGATCCAGCGCAACCGCCGGTCGAAGAAGCCCACCGACTACGCGAGCCTGCGGCTGCCGCGCGAGACCCAGTTTTACGTGCCCAAGCTGCAGGCGATCAAGAACATCGTGCGCGACCCCGCGGCCTACGGCATCACGCTGCCGGCGATCCGCAACGAGCCCTACTTCGTCACGATCACCAAGACGCGCGACATCGACGTGACGACCGCGGCCGAACTCGCCGAGATGCCGCTCGATGCGTTCCTCGCGCTGAACCCGTCGTTCAACCGGCCGGTGATCCTCGGCGCCGCGCAGCCCACGCTGCTGCTGCCCGCCGACCGCGTCGAGACGTTCCACTCGAACCTCGCTGCGTACGAGGCGACCGGACAGCCGCTCGCGAGCTGGACCGCGTACACGCTCAAGCCGAACGAAACCCTCGCCAAGGTGGCCGAGCGTGCGGGCATCAGCGAGGCGAAGCTGCGCGAGGCCAACCGCGTTCCGCCGCGCTACAAGCTGGCGGCGGGGTCGACGATCCTGATTCCGCGCGACGAGACGATGGGCGAGGACATCGCACCCGAGTTGCTGCGCGCGAGCTTCACGCTCGTGCCCGAGGGCCGGCACCTGCGGCAGATCACGTACCGTGTACGGCGCGGCGATACGCTGGGCAAGGTCGCGCGCCGCTGGAACGTCCGCCCCGACGAAATCGTCGCGTGGAACCGCCTGCGCTCCGAGGAGCTTTTCGCGGGACAGCGGTTGCGGCTGACGGTCGCCGTGCGGCCCGCGCCGAAAAAGGCGGCGGCACCCGCCAAGAAGTCCGCCGCCGCAGCCAGGGTCCACGCGACCGCACGCAAGCCCGCCGCGCGCAGTGTCGCGAACATCGCGGGGGCCGGTCGCTGACGCGAGGCCGTTCATCCAAACCGAAAGAATCTCTCCGATGGGTTTTCTGTCCGGCAAGCGCATCCTCATCACCGGCCTGCTGTCGAACCGCTCGATCGCGTACGGCATCGCGCAGGCGTGCCACCGCGAAGGCGCCGAGCTCGCGTTCACCTATGTCGGCGAGCGCTTCCGCGAACGCATCGAGGAGTTCGCTCGCGAGTTCGGCTCCGGGCTCGTATTCGCCTGTGACGTCGCCGACGATGCGCAGATCGCCGCGACGTTCGAGGGACTGCGCAGGCACTGGGACGGGCTCGACGGACTGGTGCACTCGATCGGCTTCGCGCCGCGCGAGGCGATCTCGGGCAGCTTCCTCGAAGGCCTGTCGCGCGAGAACTTCCGCATCGCGCACGACATCTCCGCGTACAGCTTCCCCGCACTCGCCAAGGCCGCGCTGCCGATGATGGAAGGCCGGCCGGCGTCGCTCGTCACGCTGACGTATCTGGGCGCCGAACGCGTCGTCCCCCACTACAACACGATGGGGCTCGCCAAGGCGTCGCTCGAGGCCGCCGTTCGCTATCTGGCGGCCGACCTCGGACCGAAAGGCATCCGCGTCAACGGCATCTCCGCCGGCCCGATCAAGACGCTCGCCGCCAGCGGCATCAAGGGCTTCTCGCGCATGCTCGAGTTCAACGAGAAGAACTCGCCGCTGCGCCGCAACGTCACGATCGAGGAGGTCGGCAACGTCGCCGCCTTCCTGCTGTCCGATCTCGCTTCGGGCGTGACGGGCGAGATCACCCACGTCGACGCTGGCTTCAGCGCGATCGCCTTCGGGCTCGCCGCGGTCGGCGCCGAATAGCTCAACGAATCGACTGGAGATTGCCGTGGCCGATGCACGCGACCTCGATATCGCGATGGACGCGAATTCACTGTACCGCGAGGAGATCTACACCGACCGGAAAGTCGGCACGATCCGCGTGATGGTGCCGGTCACCGCGATGGGCGCCACCGACGGCTCGCGCCCGGTGCTGTACTCGGGCGAGGCGCAGATCATGACGCAACTCGGACCGCTGCCGATCAGCTTTGAGATCGAGGCCAAGACGCTCGCCGAAGCGGTCGAGCGCTACGCCGAAACCGCCAAAGCCGCGATCGAGCGCACGATCAAGGAGCTGCAGGAGATGCGCCGGCAGGCCGCCTCGGGGCTCGTGATCCCGGGCGCCGGCGGCGGGCTCGGCGGCGCGGGCGGGCTCGGCGGTCCGGGCGGTCTGCCGCCGATCGGCCGCGGCGGCGGCAAGATCCAGCTCCCGTGAACGTCGTGTGCGCGCCGCCACGGCGCGTGCGGGCCGGCCTGGCTACCCGCGCGGTCGATTCGCGCGCCCGCCTGAAAGCATGATCGAACCCGTCCCCGGCGCCCGCGCCCACCCGTTCACCATCGGCAAGTCTCCCGCCCTCGTCGTATCCGACGGGCCGCTCGGGCTTGGCGCTCCCGTCGTCGAGTTCGACGACTTGCCG
>JBKBSH010000164.1:0-5404 GCA_046291795.1 Burkholderiaceae bacterium
CACCTGGCCGGTGATGTAGGTGTTCTCGCGTGCAGAGAGAAAGTCGACGGCCGGTGCCACCTCAGTGGGCAGCGCGCCGCGGCCCAGCGGCAACTTGCCGCCCTCGACATACTGCTGACGGAATGCGTCGGTCTCGGTCTCGTCGGATCCGTCGGGCAGCAGGCTCATGCGCGTGCGCACGAAGCCCGGCGCGACGGCGTTGGCGAGCACGCCGTGCGGAGCGAGATCGAGTGCAGCAGAGCGGGTCGCGGCCTCAAGGCCCGCCTTCGACACGTCGTAGGCGAGGCACCCGGGCTGCGCCTGTCGGGCGTGCAGGGCCGCTTCATGCAACGCGTCTGGGGCAGCGCCTTCGAGGGCGGGCAGGAGTTCGCACTCGCGCGTTTTTCGCTGCAGGCGCCGGACTTCGCGCTGCCGCCCACCAACCTGCGACTGCGACTGACGCGCGCGGCCGACGAAAGGCCGCCGCGCGGCGAGCTCGAAGCGAGCCTCCTGTCGCTCGACACGTTGAGCGCGCTCGCCGCGCACGTGCCGCTCGCGCGCGAGCTGCGGGCGTTCGCCGCGCGGCATGCGGTGCGCGGACGCCTGACGGAGCTGAAGCTCGCGTGGGACGGCGCGCCCGACGCACCGAGCCGGTATTCGCTTCGTTCGCGCTTCGACGGGCTGGGGTCGAGCGGCCGGTCTGCGGAACCGCAGGCGACCGCGCGCGGCAAGCCACGCGCGGGACTGCCCGGCTTCGAGAACCTGGCCGGCTCGATCGAGGCGACCGAAGCCGGCGGCACCGTGCAGATCGACGCGCGCGACGCCGTGCTCGTGTTCCCCGGCGTGTTCGAAGACCCGCGGCTGTCGTTCCGGCAGCTCGCCGCGCGCGCGTACTGGACCGTGCGGCCCCGGTTCGATTTGCGCGTCGACGCGTTTTCGGCGTCCAACGACGATCTCGAACTGAACGCCGGCGGCTCGTACCGCAGCGGCGGCAAGGGAGCGGGACTCGTCGATCTGGCCGGACGCATCGTGCGCGCGCGAGCGAGCGCCGCGCACCGGTACGTGCCGCTCGCGGCCGGCGCGAACACGCGCGCCTGGCTGCGCAACGCGCTCGTCGCGGGCGACGCGGTCGACGGCAGCTTCAGGCTGCGCGGCGATCTGTGGGACTTCCCGTTCAACGACCCCGCAAGCGGTGAGTTCCGCGTCGCCGCGCGGGTGCGCGACGCGATCCTCGACTACGTCCCCGCGCCGAGCCGCGTCGAAGGATCGACCGCCGCCCGCGGCGCGCCGTGGCCGCGCATCGAGGGCATCGAAGCCGAGCTGCTGTTCGAGCGGCAACGCATGTCGATCACGGGCCACCGCGGTTCGATCTACGGTGTGCAGCTCGGCAAGGTGAAGGTCGCGATTCCCGATCTGGGCGCGCGCGAAGTGCACCTGCTGATCGGCGGTGAGGCGAACGGACCGATCGCCGACATGCTGCGCTACGTGAACGCTTCACCGGTGGGCGGCTGGCTCGGCGACTTTCTCGCCGGCGCTCAGGCGAGCGGCAGCGGGCGGCTGGAGCTCAAGCTCGACATCCCGCTCGACGACGCACGCGCCACACGGGTGGCCGGAACGCTCGCCTTCCAGAACAGCGACGTCGCGCTCGGCCAGGACATCCCGCCGTTCGCGCGCGCGGCAGGCCGCGTCGAGTTCACCGAGCGCTCGCTGCGCCTGGTCGACGTCACCGCGGGTTTTGTCGGCGGGCAGGTTCGGCTGGACGGCGCGACGGCGGCCGATGGCGCGATCGCGGTCACCGCCGCGGGCACGGCCACGCCGCAGGGCGCGAAGCGCGCGGTCGGGCACGCGCTCGTGCAACGACTGCTCGACCGCGCGCAGGGAACGACGCGCTACACCGGCAGCGTGACCGTGCGCGGCAGACGACCCGAGATTCGCATCGACTCCGATCTCATCGGCTGGTCCTTCGATCTGCCCGCACCGGCGCGCAAGGCCGCATCCGACGCGCTGCCGCTGCGCTTCGAGCTGACTCCGGTCGCAGCCGACCGCGACAGCCTGCGCGTGACTGCGGGCGCGCTGCTGGCGCTGCGCCTCGAACGCGCGCGCGACGCGAGCGGCGCGATCCGCGTGGCGCGCGGCGCGATCGGCGTCGGCGAAGTCGTCCCGGCGCCTGAGACCGGCGTGCTCGTCAGCGTCAACCTCGCGCGGCTCGACCTCGACCGCTGGCTGCCGCTGTTCGAAGGCGCGGTCGGCCCGGCCGTCCCAGGTACGGTGCGCGAGGGCGACGCCGGCATGCCCGACCTTCTGGCGCTGCGCGTGCGCGAACTCGTGATCGCCGGCAAGGCGATCGCCAATGTGTTGCTCGGCGCCACGCGTGCCGCCGACGGCCATTGGGACGCGAACATCGTGTCGGATCACGCCACCGGCGCGCTCGCGTGGCGGCCCGGGGTGGGCGCGGCGCCCGGACGCGTCAGCGCTCGGCTGGCGCGCCTGACGATCCCGGACGCCCAGCGCAATCAGGTGGCCGAACTGCTCGACGCGCCGCCGGTCGAGATCCCCGCGCTCGACGTCGTCGCCGACAGCTTCGAACTGGGCAGCCGCAAGCTCGGCCGGCTCGAACTCGTCGCGCAGAACGTCGCAGCCGACGGCGGCAACGCATGGCAGCTGCAGAAGCTCGACATCGCCAACCCGGACGGACACCTGACGGCGACGGGGCGCTGGGAACGCGACGCGAATGCACCGCCGGGCGCACCCCGCCGGACGACGCTGGCGCTGTCGCTCGATTTCGGCAACGCGGGCGCGCTGCTCGGCCGGCTCGGCATTGCCGACGCGGTACGCGGCGGCAGCGGCAAGCTCGACGGCGAGTTGTCGTGGCGCGGTTCGCCGCTGGCGATCGACTATCCGTCGCTCGCCGGCGGGTTGCAACTGTCGGCCGCGAAGGGGCAGTTCCTCAAAGCCGATGCCGGCGCGGGACGGCTGCTCGCCGTGATGTCGCTGCAGTCGCTGCCGCGTCGCATCGCGCTCGACTTCCGCGATGTCTTCTCGGAGGGATTCGCTTTCGACCAGATCACCGCGACCGCGGAACTCAAGGGCGGTGTGCTGGTGACGCGCGACTTCAAGATGCGCGGCGTTTCGGCCACCGTGCTGATCGAGGGCAGCACCGACCTGCTGAACGAAACGCAGAACCTGCATGTGCTCGTGCTGCCGGAGATCGACGCCCGGTCCGCATCGCTCGTGTATGCTCTGATGGCGAACCCGGCGATCGGCTTGGGAACGTTCCTCGCGCAGATGCTGTTGCGCGATCCGCTGTCCAAGGCGTTCTCCTACGAGTATGAGGTCTCGGGCTCGTGGACCGACCCGCAGGTCAAGCGCCGCGAACGCGCGGCGCCGAGCGCCGCTGAAGCCCGCAAACCCTGATCCAACTGGCGTGAGTTCGGTTCTTCCTTCGACGCCCATCGCCGCGCACACCGTGCGCGTCGCCGCCGCGCAGATGGTCTCCACACCGCGCGTCGACGAAAACCTGCGGACGGCCGATGCGCTGATCGCGCAGGCCGCGGCGGCGGGCGCGAAGCTCGTCGCGTTGCCCGAATACTTCTGCCTGATGGGCCACTCCGACCACGACAAGGTCGCGGCGCGCGAAGCCGACGGCCGCGGTCCGATCCAGGACTTCCTCGCGGCGCAGGCGCGCCGGCACGGCGTCTGGCTCGTCGGAGGCACCGTGCCGCTCGAAGCGCCGCAGCCGGATCGCGTGAAGAATTCGGTGCTCGTCTACGGCCCGGACGGTGCACGCGTGGCGCGCTACGACAAGATCCATCTGTTCGCGTTCTCGCGCGGCAGCGAAAGCTACGACGAGGCGCGCACGATCACGCCCGGCGAACGCGTCGCGAGCTTCGAGTTCGCGCCGCCGGGCGCGCCCAAGCTCAAGGTCGGACTTTCGGTCTGCTACGACCTGCGCTTCCCCGAGCTGTATCGCGCGCTGGCGGCCGACGGGCGCGCGCCGGACCTGATCCTGGTGCCTGCCGCGTTCACCGCGACGACCGGCCGCGCGCACTGGGAGACGCTGCTGCGGGCAAGAGCGATCGAAAACCTGTGCTACGTGCTGGCACCGGCGCAGGGCGGGCGCCACGAAAACGGCCGCGCGACCTTCGGTCACACGATGCTCGTCGACCCCTGGGGCGGTGTGGTCGCATCGCTCGCAAGCGGGCCGGGACTTGTGATCGGCGACGTCGATACCCAACTCATCGCGCAGACCCGCGCGGATCTGCCGGCGCTGTCGCATCGCGTTCTTCGTTAGGATCGGTGGTCGCGCGGCGGCACGTCCGAGCGCGCAGCCTGGACCCGAACCGCGTCGGCCGAATTCCGAGCCATCACTTCTTGAGCACCTTCCCATGAACCTCGACGACCCCGCGCTGGACCGCCTCGCCACCGCCAAGCGGTTGCTGCTGGACCCGTTCGATCTGGACGAGGCGAAGCTGCATGCGGCGCTTGCGACGATCTTCGAGCATCGGGCCGACTACGCCGACCTGTATTTCCAGTACACGCGCAGCGAGTCGTTCTCGCTCGAAGAAGGCATCGTCAAGAGCGGCAGCTTCGACATCGAGCAGGGCGTGGGCGTACGCGCGATCGTCGGCGACAAGACCGCCTTCGCCTACTCCGACGACCTGTCGCCCGACGCGCTGATGGAAGCCGCTCGATCGGCCCGCGCGATCGCCCGCGCGGGCGGCGGCCGCGTCAAGGTCGCCTCGCGTCTGGCGCCGCGCGCAATCCCCGCGCTGTACGGTGCGCAGGACCCGGTCGCATCGCTCGCCGCCGTCGACAAGGTGCGGCTGCTCGAGCGGCTCGAGCGCATGGCGCGCGCACGCGATCCTCGCGTCAAGCAGGTGATGGCGAGCGTCGGCGCGGAGTACGACGTCGTACTGATCGCGCGCAGCGACGGACTGATCGCCGCCGACGTGCGGCCGCTGGTGCGGCTGTCGCTGACCGTGATCGCCGAGGAGGATGGCCGACGCGAACAGGGGTTTTCCGGCGGCGGCGGCCGCGTCGATCTGTCGTACTTCACCGAAGAGCGGCTGCAGCAGTATGCGCAGACCGCGGTCGACATGGCGCTCACCAACCTTCGCGCGCGACCGGCGCCCGCCGGCGTGATGACCGTCGTGCTCGGCGCCGGCTGGCCCGGCATTCTGTTGCACGAAGCGGTCGGTCACGGGCTCGAGGGCGACTTCAACCGCAAGGGCTCGAGCGCGTTTGCGGGCCGGATCGGCCAACGCGTCGCTTCCAAAGGCGTCACCGTGATCGACGACGGCACGATCCCCGACCGGCGCGGCTCGCTCAATGTCGACGACGAAGGCAACCCGACCGAACGCACCGTGCTGATCGAGGACGGCGTCCTGCGCGGCTACATGCAGGACGCGCTGAACGCGCGCCTGAT
>JBKBSH010000165.1:0-5398 GCA_046291795.1 Burkholderiaceae bacterium
GCATCCGCCCGCAGCACCGCGACGACACGCTGCAGGAAATCCTCGACGCGCCCGACCGCCGCGAGCTGATCGACTGGCTGCGGCGCCGACCGCTCGCGCAGTTCGAGGCCGGCGCGCTGTTCGTGCACGCGGGCGTGCTGCCGCAATGGACCGTCGAGAAGACGCTGGCGCTGGCAGGCGAGGTCGAGGCGCGGCTGCGCGCGGACGACTATCGCGACTTCCTGGCGACGATGTACGGCAATCAGCCCGCGCGCTGGGACGATTCGTTGACCGGCGCCGACCGGCTGCGCTGCGTGATCAATGCGCTGACGCGAGTGCGCTTCGTCACCGCCGACGGCACGATGGACTTCAAGGTGAAGGAAGGCGCGGCAGCCGCGCCGCCCGGCTACGTGCCGTGGTTCGACCATCCGCAGCGCGCCACGCGCGGTGTGCCGGTCGTGTTCGGGCACTGGTCGACGCTCGGACTGCTGTTGCGCGAGGACGCGATCTGCCTCGACACCGGCTGCGTGTGGGGCGGACGGCTCACCGCGATGACCTGGCCGCAGCGCGCGATCGTGCAGGTGTCGTGTCCGCAGTGGCGGGTGCCGGCGTGAAGCGCCTTGCACGTGCTCGAGCCCGAGCACGGGTCGGACTGGACGCATCGGGCGAGCGCCGGCCGGGCCGCGGAGGAAGCCCACGGCGCGACGATAGAATGGAATCGCTTCACCTCCCGGAGACGGATATGAGCTTCGAGCGCATCACGGTCGACCCGCGGCAAATGGGGGGGATGCCATGCATTCGTGGGCTGCGCATTCCGGTAGCGACAGTGGTGGGAATGGTCGCCGACGGCATGACGGAGGCGGAGATTCTCGAAGCGTTCCCGGATCTCGAGGCTGCCGACATCCGCGAGGCGTTGCGCTACGCGGCCGAGGCGGTCAGTGAACGAGAGCTGCCGCTGGTCGTTCCGTGAGGTTTCTCGTCGACAATGCCTTGTCTTCTCTTCTCGCGCGCGGGCTGCGCGAGCACGGCCATGACGCGGCGCACGTCCGTGACTACGGCATGCAAACGGCGGACGACGAAGCCGTCCTGCGACGTGCCGCGGCAGAGAACCGGATTCTTCTCTCGGCCGACACCGACTTTGGAACCCTGCTTGCGCTGCGCAGCGAAGGCAAGCCTTCGGTGATCCTGTTTCGCCGTGCCTCGACGCGCCGGCCGAAGGCGCAGCTCGACCTGCTGCTCGCCAACTTGCCGTCGGTCGAATCGGCCCTGATCGACGGCTGCGTCGTGGTCTTCGAGCAATCCAGGATCCGGCTTCGTCGACTGCCGATCGGGCTTGCCCGATAGTTTCTCGGAGCACGTTCCGCTCGATGCGGTGCGCCCGCCATCGGGTTGCGTTTGGGGCGGCCGCCTCACCGCGATGACCTGGCCGCAGCGCGCGATCGTGCAGGTGTCGTGTCCGCAGTGGCGGGTGCCGGCCTGAAGGGCGGCTGGCGCGACTCGACCGCAACGCCCAGGTGTTGCGCGATCTCGCTGCGCGCCAGTGCCGCGAGCTGATGCCGCGTGTGGTCGGGCCGGGTTGCGATCGCTGCCAGCATCGCCACCTCGATCGCCAGGTCGCGCGCGACCAGGATGTTCCACAGCGAGGTGAGCAGCGCCATCTCGCCGACGAAACACGCGGCGCGCGTCGGCCGCGCGTGCCTGCGCGAGCGTCACTTCGGGGCGCACGTCGAGGAACGCGTTGAGCGCGCGGTGCGCCTCGATGCGCGACAGGAATAGCTGCGCCAGCTCGACCGCCGAGACCTTCTTCGCGTCGAGCAGCCGCGACAGCTCCGCGACCGATGCATGCGCCAGTTCGCTCATGCCTCGGGATCCGCGATGCGCGAGCTGCGATCCTCGACCTGTGACGCGACGCTCATTCGATCACCTTCGGCACGAGGAACAGTCCGTCCTGCTGTTCCGGCGCGTTCTTCATGTTCTCCTCGCGGTCGACCTCCTCGGTCACGACGTCCTCGCGCAGGCGCTGCCGTCCGCCGAGCGGGTGCGCCATCGGCTCGACGCCGGTCGTGTCGACCCGCCGCATCTTCTCGATCATCGCGAAGATGTCGTTCAACTGCGCGAGTGTGGCCCGCGCTTGCGCATCGTCGATCTCGATGCGCGCAAGATGAGCGATGCGGTGGACGTCGGTGAGGGACAGGGGCATCGGAAGCGCGATGTCGAGTTGCGGGGTGACGGGTCCTTGGCCAGCCGGACGGTCGACCGCGACCTCGCAAAAACAAGGGCTTGCGGCCGGTTTCCGAGGGCTTTTGCCGTATTATCGCCGACTCACGCGGGCTGCCGTCGGTCCGCCGGTTGCCCAAGGATTGCAGGCGGGCTCGTCAGCGCAATCCGCAATCCGCCAACGAAGAACCTATGTTCGGTTTTCTGCGCAGCTATTTCTCGAGCGATCTGGCCATCGACCTCGGCACCGCGAACACGCTGATCTACGTGCGCGGCAAGGGCATCGTGCTGGACGAGCCGTCGGTCGTCGCGATCAGCCACGAGGGCGGTCCGAACGCCAAGCGCGCGATCCGCGCGGTCGGCCGCGAGGCCAAGCAGATGCTCGGCAAGGTGCCCGGCAACATCGAGGCGATCCGGCCGATGAAAGACGGCGTGATCGCCGACTTCACCGTGACCGAGCAGATGCTCAAGCAGTTCATCAAGATGGTCCATCCGTCGACGCTGCTTGCGCCGAGCCCGCGCATCATCATCTGCGTGCCCTGCGGATCCACGCAGGTCGAGCGGCGCGCGATCAAGGAATCGGCCGAGGCGGCCGGCGCGAGCCAGGTGTTCCTGATCGAGGAACCGATGGCTGCGGCGATCGGCGCGGGGCTGCCGGTGTCGGAGGCGTCGGGGTCGATGGTCGTCGATATCGGCGGCGGAACGACCGAGGTCGGCATCATTTCGCTCGGCGGCATGGTCTATTCGGGATCGGTGCGCGTCGGCGGCGACAAGTTCGACGAGGCGATCATCAACTACATCCGCCGCAACTACGGCATGCTGATCGGCGAACCGACCGCCGAGGCGATCAAGAAGGAGATCGGCTCGGCTTTTCCCGGCTCCGAGGTCAAGGAGATGGAGGTCAAGGGTCGCAATCTCTCCGAAGGCATCCCGCGCTCGTTCACGATCTCGAGCAACGAGATCCTCGAGGCGCTGACCGATCCGCTGAACCAGATCGTCAGCGCGGTGAAGATCGCGCTCGAGCAGACGCCGCCCGAGCTGGGCGCGGACATCGCCGAGCGCGGCATGATGCTGACCGGCGGCGGTGCGCTGCTGCGCGACGTCGACCGTCTGCTGATGGAGGAAACGGGGCTGCCGGTGATCGTTGCCGAGGATCCGCTGACCTGCGTCGTGCGCGGCTGCGGAATCGCGCTCGAGCGCATGGACAAGCTCGGTTCGATCTTCGCGCATGGGTGACGTGGGTCCGGAGTCCGGAGCCGGGCGTCGGGAGAAGGCGCGCCCGGCCTGAGCTGCTCCCGGCTCCGCACCGCCGACCCCCGACGCGGATGGACTACGGCCCGCCACCGCTGTTCAATCAGGGCGTGTCCGCCCGGGCGCGGCTCGCGTTCTTCTCCTTCCTCGCGGTGGCGCTGCTGGTCGTCGACTCGCGCGTCAAGGCGCTCGAGACGATCCGCATCGGCGTGGGCGTGGTGCTGTACCCGATCCAGCAGGCGCTGCTCGTGCCGCGCGACGTCGCCGTACGCGTTGCCGACTATTTCACGACGGTGGCCAACCTCACGCGCGAGAACGAAGCGCTGAAGCGCTCGGCGCTCGAGCACGCGGTGTTGCTGCAGCAGGCACAGAGCCTCGCCGCCGAAAACGCGCAGCTGCGGCGGCTCGCCGGGCTGCGCGAGCGTCTCGGTGCTTCGGTCGTGAACGCGCAGGTGCTGTACGAGTCGCGCGACCGCTTTACCAGCAAGGTCGTTGTCGACCGCGGCGCGCAGGACGGCATCGTCGCCGGCAGCCCGGTGCTCGACGGCGTCGGCGTGGTCGGCCAGGTCACGCGGGTGTTCCCGCTGACTTCCGAGGTCACGCTGCTGACCGACAAGGACCAGGTGATCCCGGTCCAGATCCTGCGCAACGGCCTGCGCGGAGTGGCCTACGGCGGCGTGGACGCCGGCTCGCTCGAGCTGCGCTTCATGCCGGCCAACGCCGACATCGTCCAGGGCGACCAGCTCGTCACGTCGGGTCTGGACGGCGTTTACCCGCCGGGGCTGCCGGTGGCGACCGTGGCGCGGGTGGAGCGCAACGTGAAGGATCAGTTCGCGCGCGTCGTGCTCGCGCCCAGCGCAGGCGTGTACGGCCACACGCAGCTGCTGGTGCTGATCGTCGACGCCTCGAAGATTCCGCCCAAGCCGGCGCCCGAGGCGAAGCGGCCGCAGCCGCGCGGAGCGAAGAAGTGAACCGCTTCGGCTTCCTGCTCGACAAGCTCGCGCGGTCGTTTGCGCTGCGGCCGGCACGCAGGGTCGATCCGGTCGAGCTCGCCGGCGGGCGCGGCGCGTACCGGCCCAACGTGCTGTTACGGCCGGTCAACCCGGTGTTCATCTGGGTTTCGCTGGTCGCCGCGTTCCTGCTGAACCTGCTGCCGTGGGGGCGCCTGCTGCTGGTTCCCGACTTCCTGGCGCTCGCGCTGGTGTTCTGGAACGTGCACCAGCCGCGCCGCGTCGGAATCGGCGCGGCCTTCGTCTTCGGCCTGCTGATGGACGTGCACAGCGGCGCGCTGTTCGGCGAACACGCGCTGGCGTACACGCTGCTGTCCTATGGCGCGATCTCGCTGCATCGCCGGATCCTGTGGTTCCCGCTCGGCGCGCAGGCGCTGTACGTCGGCCCGCTGCTGCTGCTGGCCCAGATCGCGTCGATGGCCGTGCGGCTGTGGGTCGGCGGCGGTTTCCCCGGCTGGTCGTACCTGCTCGAAAGCGCGATCGGCGCTGCGCTATGGCCGGTCGCGAGCTTCGTGCTGCTCGCCCCGCAGCGGCGTCCGATCGAGCGGGACGAAACGCGGCCAATTTAGACGGAAGGATTCGGGGCTCGGGATTTACGATTCGGCCGGCGCGGCGACAGATCGCGAGTCGTGAGCACTGCTTTGGCGGATGAAACACCTGCGCAACCCGGAACACGAAGTCCTGCACTTTCGCACGCGCATCGTGGCGGCGTCGCTGCTCGTGCTGGCTTGCCTGCTGCTGCTGGCCGGGCGCTTCGTATGGCTGCAGTTCTTCAAGCATGACGACTTCTACGCGCGCGCCGAGAGCAACCGCATCGCGGTCGTCCCGGTCACCGCCAACCGCGGGCTGATCAAGGACCGCAACGGCGTCATCCTCGCCAAGAACGATGCCGGTTATACGCTGGAGATCGTCACGCGCTACGCGCAGCAGCACCCGGGCGG
>JBKBSH010000166.1:0-5398 GCA_046291795.1 Burkholderiaceae bacterium
TTCGGCACACCGCGCCGGCTCGGCGTGCACATCACGCACGTCGCGTCCAGGTCGGCCGACCGACCGATCAAGCAGAAGCTGATGCCGCTCGCGGTCGCGCAGGACAAGACCAGGCAATGGACCGCGGCGTTCCTGAAAAAGCTCGAGTCGCTCGGCCGCGGCCATCTCGCCAGGGTCGCCATCGGCACACACGAGGGTCCCGATGCGCTGGTCGTGGAGAACGACGGCAAGGCCGAGTCGGTGTTCCTCAAGAGCGTGGCCGCCGGGCAGCCGCTGATCGTCGGGCTGCAGGCCGCGCTCGACGAGACGATCGACAGATTGCCGATCCCGAAGACGATGAGCTACCAGCTCGCCGACGGCACGACCGTGCAGTTCGTGCGTCCCGCGCATCGGCTGGTCGCGCTGCACGGCCATGCGCCGCTGCCGGTCCACGCGCTCGGACTGACCGGCGGCACCAAGACTTTCGGCCATCGCTTCCTGTCGCAGGGCGAGATCGCGGTGCATTCGGCCGACACCTACGCCGAGCAGCTCGAGCGCGAAGGACGCGTGATCGCCTCGTTCGAGACCCGCCGAGCGCGCATCGTCGCGCAGCTCACCGCGGCCGCGGCAAAACTGCGAGCGCAGCCGGTGATGCCCGATGCGCTGCTCGACGAGGTCACCGCGCTGGTCGAGTGGCCGGCCGTCTACGAATCGGGCTTCGAGGCCGAGTTCCTGGCGGTACCGCAGGAGTGCCTGATCCTGACGATGCAGCAGAACCAGAAGTACTTCGCGCTGACCGACGCGGGCGGAAGGCTGCTGAACCGCTTCCTGCTGGTGTCGAATCTGCAAACCGACGACCCGTCGGCGATCGTCGCCGGCAACGCGCGCGTCGTGCGCGCGCGGCTGGCGGATGCGAAGTTCTTCTACGACCAGGACCGCAAGGCCACACTCGAGTCGCGCATCCCGGGGCTGGCGAGCGTCGTCTACCACAACCGGCTCGGCTCGCAACTCGAACGCGTCGAGCGCGTCACCGGGATCGCGGTCGAGATCGCGAAGCTGCTGCGCGTCGACGAGACGCACGTCGAGCGCGCGGCGCGGCTCGCGAAGGCCGACCTGCGAACGCTGATGGTCGGCGAGTTCCCCGAGCTGCAGGGGATCATGGGCCGCTACTACGCGCAGCACGACGGCGAAGCCCCCGACGTGGCCAACGCGATCGAGGAACACTACCGGCCGCGTTTCGCCGACGACGCGCTGCCGGCGTCGGCGGTCGGCACCTGCGTGGCGCTGGCGGACAAACTGGAGTCGCTCGTCGGCCTGTTCGGCGTCGGCGAGCGACCGACCGGCGACAAGGATCCCTTCGCGCTGCGCCGACACGCGATCGGCGTGCTGCGGATGCTGATGGAAAAGCGCCTCGAGATCGCCCTCGACCGCCTGCTCGCCATCGCCGAAGAACTGTTCTCGGCGGTCAAGGCGTACGAAAGCGCAACCGCCGAAGTCGCGTCCTTCGTCTACGACCGCTTGCGCGGTCTGCTGCGCGAACAGGGCTACACCGCCAACGAGGTCGAGGCGGTGGTGTCGCTCGCGCCGACCCGGATCGACCGCGTGCCGGCCCGACTCGCAGCGGTCCGCGCGTTCATGAAGCTGCCGGAAGCCGAAAGCCTGACGGCGGCGAACAAGCGCATCGGCAACATCCTGAAGAAGGCCGACGCCGTGCCTGCGGGCTACGATCCTTCGCTGCTGTTCGAACCGGCCGAAAAGGCGCTCGCCGCCGCGTTCGAGCAGGTGCGACCGACGGCCGAGCAGTGCTTCGCGCACGGCGACTACACCGGCATGCTGAAGTCGCTCGCGCCGCTGAAGCCGCCGGTCGACGCGTTCTTCGACGACGTGATGGTCAACGTCGAGGATGCGAAGATCCGCGGCAACCGGCTTGCGCTGCTCGCGGCGCTGCGTGCGACGATGAACCGCGTGGCCGATCTGTCGCTGCTGGCGGCCGGCTGAATCGAGCCGCACGCGCCCGATGAGCCGCCTGCGCGCAATCCTGTATCTGCTCGTGATGACGATCACGGTCGCGCCGTGGTCGTTCGTCGTGCTCGCCTCGTGGGTCACACCGCCGGCCACGCGCTACAAGCTCGCGGTGATGTGGACGCGGCTCGCGATCCGGGCCGCGCGCGCGATCTGCGGCGTGCGCTGGCGCGTCGAGGGGTGGGAGAACCTGCCCGACGCTCCGGCGATCGTGCTGCCCAAGCATCAGTCGACCTGGGAGACGTTCTGGCTGCCGAGCTTCATGCCGCGCCGGCTGTCGTTCGTCTACAAGCGCGAACTGCACTGGATTCCGTTCTTCGGCTGGGGCATCGCCTCGCTCGGCATGATCAACATCGACCGCTCGCGCGGGCAGGACGCGTTCGAGCAGGTCGTGCGCCAGGGCACCGAGCTGCTGCGCGACGGCTGGTGGATCGTGATCTTTCCCGAAGGCACGCGCACGCCGCCGGGCTCGACGAAGCGCTACAAAACGGGCGGCGCGCGGCTCGCGGTGCGCACCGGCGCGCAGGTCGTTCCGATCGCGGTCAACTCCGGCGAATGCTGGCCGCGCGGCCCGCTGATCAGGCGTGCGGGCGAGATCACGGTGTCGATCGGCCCGCCGATCGACCCGGCGGGAAAGACTGCGGAAGAACTCGCCGCGCTTGTAGAATCCTGGATCGAAACCGAGATGCGGCGGCTTGCGCCGCATCGCTACGGCGGACCGTACGTGCCGGCCGCGCGCGCCAACGAACGCGGCAATCGGGACGGGTCCGCGCGACATGAAAGCAGCGGACGATCGCTAGGCGCTTGAAAAGAGCCCTGAACAGCACCGCGCAGCAGCTCACTCTGGCGTTCGACTTTCCGGGCGCCGCGCCCGCGTCTCCGCTGCCTCCCGAAGAGCCCAAACCCGACCCGTCGCAGCGCACGCGGCAGCTTCACGTCGGCGGCCACGCGATCGGCTACCGGCTGCGCCGCGCCAAACGCCGCACGATCGGTTTCCAGATCGACGACGGCGGGCTCACCGTCAGCGCGCCGCGCTGGGTGCGGCTCGCCGAGATCGAAGCCGCGATCGTCGAAAAGGAGCGCTGGATCCGCGCCAAGCTCGCCGAATGGCGCGAGTGGCGCGCCAGGCGCAGCCTGCCCGAGGTGCGCTGGGCCTGCGGCGGATCGCTGCCTTATCTCGGCCGACCGCTCGTGCTGCGGCTGCGCGCGCACACGGCCGGCACGCGGCTCGTCGAAACCGAACACGGCCGCGAGCTGCACATCGCGCTGCCGCCGGACGCCGCCGAGTCGCAGGTCAAGGACGCCGTGCAGGCATGGCTGCAGTCCGAAGCGCGCCGCATCCTCGGCGAGCGGCTCGCGCTGCTCGCCGCGCGCGTGGACGTGAAGCCCGCCGCATGGTCGCTTTCGTCGGCGCGCTCGCAGTGGGGTTCGTGCACGCACGACGGCCGGATTCGCCTGAACTGGCGACTCGTGCACTTCGCACTGCCGGTGATCGACTACGTCGTCGCGCACGAGCTGGCGCACCTGAAGGAAATGAACCACGGCCCGCGCTTCTGGAGCGCGGTGGCGCAACTGCTGCCGGGGTTCGAGGCCGCGCGCGACGAGATCAAGGGCGTCGACATCGCGTCGTTGCCGGTTTAGCCGGGGCATTTGACGAAATCGCGCCCGTATGCGGGCGCTCAGTACCAGCGAATCGGCGCTTTCGGCCCGCGGGGTGCCGAGCGAATGTGTACCGCCGGGGGCGAAGCGGCCTTGCGCGGCGCCGGGCCGTTGCACCGAGTCGTCGACGCGAACTCGGCGTCGTCGCCAGCGGCTGCGCATCAGGGCAAGCTGCGGCAGGGCCCGCCCTTCGCGCACCGGGGTCCGAGCCGAGTTCAGCGCATGCCCGGCGCCGCCCGGTGCCCGCGCGCGACCGCGGCGTGTGTCTCGACCTACTTGCCGTAGTGCTGCGCCAGATACGCCGCGATCGGCTCGACGTCTTCCTTGGGGATCGGCGCACCGAACACGTTGATCATCTTGTTGACCGACGCGGTCCAGCCGGCTTTGTCCAGAAAGCGCGAGTTCATCGCGATGTAGTCCAGACTGTGGCAGGCGACGCACTGGCCCACCTTGTCCTTGCCCGGTCCGTCGGGCAGCGCGATCGGCGTTTCGCGCGCGAGCTGCACCGTCGTCGGCGCGGGCGCGGCGCAACCCGCAAGCAGCAGAGCCACCAAAGCGGTACGGTATTTCATCGGCACCCTCATACGATCTCGATCGCGATGCGCTGGATCACGTTGTGGTGATATCCGGCGGGATTGTGGATCAGTTGTTCGACCTGCGTCTCGCCGGCGCGGCTGGTCGCGCGCGCCATCACCACGGTCGGGCCCGGCCGCACCGCGGGGGCCTCGAGCGCAAACTCGCGGAACGAGAAGCGCCCCAAATCCCGACCGAGCGCTGCCGCCTGCCACGTGCTTCCACCGTCGGTCGACACCTCCACTTTCGCGATCCCGGAGCCGCCGTCCCAGGCCAGGCCTTTCACCGGAATCATCTGCCCGCGCGGGATCTTCTGGCCGCGAACCAGCGACGTGATCAGCGAGTTGACCACCATCGTCGTGATCGGCTCGTTGGCCTGCTTGACCTGCGACTTGAAACTGGGCGTCTTGAACTTTCCGCGCGGCAGCCGATACGCGGTGCTCATCCAGAAATTGCCCTCGGGCTTCGACAGGACCTTGACGCTGGTGAGCGCCTTGATCCAATAGGTCCCGGTCCAGCCGGGGACGACCAGCCGCGCCGGGTAGCCGTTGTGATGCGGCAGCGGCTCGCCGTTCATGTCGAACGCGATCAGCGTGTTCTGATCGAGCGCCACCTCGATCGGCAGCGACTTGACGAAGTCCGGCGTCTTCGGGATCGGCGCGTAGTCGGCACCGTCGAACGCCACTTCGACCGCATCGGCCTTGACGCCGGCTTTCGCGAGAACGTCCTTCAGGCGCACGCCGCGCCACACCGCGTTGCCCATCGCGCCGACGCCCCATTCGACGCCCGGCACGTGCGGTTCGAACAGACCGCGCCGGTTGCCCGAGCACTGGCACACCGCCGTCAGTTCGAGCAGCGGAAATTCGCGTTTGAGTTCATCGAGCGTGAACTTCAGCTCGCGTTCCGCACTTTCGCCGCCCACGGTCAGCGCCCAGTCCCGCGCGTTGACCTGCGGAATACCCGCCAGGTGCCAGCGGACGAAAAACGCGTCGTTGCGCGTGATCGGCGTGCGAAAGTATTCGACCGGCGTCTCGAAATTCGGCGGGCGATAGGTCTTCTGGATCAACGGCAGCTTGCCCGGCAGCGCCGCAAGCTTCTGCACGGCGAGCATGCCGTCCGGAATCTCGGCGAAGCCCAGGTCGGCGGCACTGCCCACGGACGCCGC
>JBKBSH010000167.1:0-2240 GCA_046291795.1 Burkholderiaceae bacterium
GTCTCGGCCCTGCGGCTGCGTGCGCCTAGCCAGCGGGCCGCTCGCGACGAAATCTTCGCAACTTCTCAGACGTCGCGAACCACGACGCCCTTCCAGAAGGCAACGCGGCCCTTGATCGCGTTGGCGGCTTCGCTGGGCTCCGGGTAGTACCAGGCCGCGTCCGGATTCTCGCGGTCACCGACGCGGATCGTGTAATACCGCGCCGTGCCTTTCCAGTGGCACACCGTGCGCGTAGCGCTGTCGATGAAGTATTCGCGGCGCAGCGACGCCGCCGGGAAGTATGCATTGCCTTCGACCGTCACGATGTCGTCGGACTCGGCCAGCACCGCTCCGTTCCACTCCGCACGTTTCATCTTCGGCCTCCTGCGCCTGCCGCGGCGCCGACGAAAAATATCATTCGACAACGGGCCGAAAACCGCGTAGGCTTCGCCCCGCTTTCGTTTGAGTACGGCTTTTCCTCCGGTTTCTCCTGGCCCGTTGGTTTGTTCGTTGAACAACGGCGCGTCCTCGGTTTCCCCAGGTTGACGTTGCTTGATCGTTTGCTCGTCGCGCCTCTTTGGCCTCGACGATTCATTCTTCAACCCATTTCCTATCGAGGAACGTAAACATGGCTACCGGCGTCGTCAAATGGTTCAATGACGCAAAAGGTTTCGGATTCATCACGCCCGATGACGGCGGCAAGGATCTGTTCGCGCACTTCTCCGAGATCCAGGCGGGCGGCTTCAAGTCGCTGTCCGAGGGTCAGCGCGTGGAGTTCGTCGTCAAGCAGGGCCAAAAAGGCCCGCAAGCGGCGGAAATCCGCGTCGTCTAACTGCTGCGCGCAGTGAAAACCGCGGCCCCGCGCCGCGGTTTTTTTTTGCGCACACCGCTCGGCCTAACGAGTGCATGCGACCCGCGATCGTGTCACCCGGTGCGGAAACTTGCCGGCCATCGTCGGGTCAGAATCCGGGCTGACAATGTCTGCCGTTACGGCGGAAGCCGCGGCGCGCCAGAACAGGCAACGACAACAGGGCGCGCGATTGGCGGCCGCTTCGCCGACATCGACCATGGAGGGATCACGCATGCGAACACCCGTTCGCTTCAATGCGCTTCACTTTCACGAACTGGTCACGCATTTTCTTGCACTGCCGCCGCAGGACCGGCGGCTGCGCTTCGGCCACGCGATGACCGACGAGGCCGTGATCGACTACGTGGGAAGCATCGACTTCGAACGCGATGCCGTCTACGGTGTCGTCGACCCGGTCTTGGACATCGCCGGCGCGCTCCATCTGGCATGCTTCGACCACGCGATGGAACTCGGCCTGAGCGTGTTGCCGCAAGCGCGCGGCACCGGCATCGGCAGCCGCCTGCTGGATCATGCCGCCGAGGTTGCGCGCGAGCGCGGCACGCCGCGGCTGTACGTGCGCGGACTGACGCACAACGAGCCGATGCAGCGGCTCGCCCGGCGCGCCGGCATGCCGATCGTCACCGCAGCCAACGGCACGGACGGCGCGCTTCAGCACGCGCTCGCGTCGCAATCGGCAGCGCTCGGTCCGAAAGCTCCCGTCGTGCTGGTCGATTCAGCGCTGCGCGTTGAGCCCCGTGCCGCCGCCCGACCGACCGTCGCCCACTCGGTTCGCCGTTACGAGCTTCATCCCTGAGCGGCGCTGCGCCGCGCGCCGACGCCGACCGCGGCGCGTCGCGGCCCGGCCGGCCCACCCGAATCGCCCGGTGAGCGCGCGATGCCGCGCGGCGTGGTCGTGCGGTTGCCGATCGCCTGCGATCGCACCGCGCAGCGGCGCGCCGCATTCCACCCTTAAGCCTGCGTCAGGAGTCCGTCCTGACGAGGCGCTATCCTGATCGCGATGAAACGCTTGCTGCGCGCGTTCGGCTATGCGCTCGCTGTCGTGCTCGTCGTCGGCGGCGGCACGCTCGCGCTGAGCTACGCACCCGATCGGCCGGCCGAGGCACTGATGACGCGCTGGGCGCCGGCGCCGTCGCAGTTGCTCGCGCTGCAGGGCATGGCCGTGCATGTACGGGATGTCGGTCCGCGCGACGATCCGGTACCGATCGTGCTGCTGCACGGTACCGGCGCCAGTCTGCATACGTGGGACGGCTGGGCCGCCGCGTTGGCGACGACACGGCGCGTCATCACGGTGGATCTGCCCGGCTTCGGACTGACGGGACCCGAGCCCACGGGTGACTACCGTATCGAGCGTTACGTGCGGTTCGTCGTTGGGCTCATCGACGCGCTGCGCGTG
>JBKBSH010000167.1:2336-5356 GCA_046291795.1 Burkholderiaceae bacterium
GTCAAGCGCTGCGTGCTGGGCGGAAACTCGCTCGGCGGCGAGATCGCGTGGAACACCGCGCTGGCCGCACCCGACCGCGTCGAGCGGCTGATCCTGGTCGACGCCGTCGGTTATCCGATCGACTTCTTCGATCTGCCGCTCGGGTTCCAGATCGCCTTGATTCCCGGCCTGAATCGTCTCACCGAACTTTCGCTGCCGCGTGCGCTGGTCGCCGCGAGCGTGCGCGGCGTCTACGGCGACGCCTCGCGCGTGACCGCGAGCACCGTCGACCGCTACTACGAGCTCGCGCTGCGCGCGGGAAACCGGCGCGCGCTCGCGCAGCGATTGCGGCAGGCCGACAACACCGACCGCAGCGGGCGCATCCGCGCGATCGTGCAGCCGACGCTGATCCTCTGGGGCGGGCGTGACCGCCTGATCCCGCCCGCGCACGGCGAGCGCTTCGCGAGCGACATCCGCGCAAGCCGCCTCGTGCGCTTCGACGACCTCGGCCACGTTCCGCAGGAGGAAGACCCGGCGCGAACGGTCGCCGAGGTCAAGCGTTTCCTCGGGCCGTGAGCCGCGCGCCGCTGCCGCGCAGCGCATCTTCGCTGCGCGCATCGCGGCGATCGACCCGCTCGGGCTCGGGCGGCGCACCGCGTGCCCCGATCGGCGAGCGTGATGCCGGAACGCAGGCGCATGTGTCGAAGCGGGTCACTGCCCGTCGTCGGCCGCCGTCGCGCCGCGGTCGGGCTTTCCGCCTGCGCCACCCGCGCCGCAGGGTCGCTGCGACACGCCCGGACATCCGTGGCGCGGTCACTGGCGCGGCAACAGCTTCACCAGCGCGGCCCGGTTGTCGATCAGATCGGCGAGCGTGTAGCGATCGAGCTCGGCCATGTAGGCGTCGAGCGCGCGCTCGAGCACGGTCTTGAGCCTGCACGCCGGCGTGATCACGCAGCGGTGACCGCCCGGGCCGAAGCACTCGACCAACGTGAACTCGCCTTCGGCGAGCCGCACGACGTCGCCGATCGAGATCTCCTTCGCCGGGCGGCCGAGCCGGATCCCGCCGCCGCGGCCGCGGCTCGTTTCGATGTAGCCGGCCTGGCCGAATTCGTGCACGACCTTCATCAGGTGGTTCTTCGAGATGCCGTAGGCGTCGGCGATCTCCTGGATCGTCGCCGTCGCGCCGGCGTGCACGCCGAGGTACATCAGCGTGCGCAGCGCGTAGTCGGTGTAGTCGGTCAGTCGCATCGCGACCCGGACGATCAGAAGATGGATTCGTCTTGAATCTTAGCTCCGATCGCGCAGCGCGTCTGACACAATGCGCGCCCGCACCCGCGTCCCGCCCGATGAACGCCGGCATCGCCTACGCCGTTTTCGCCTACGTGCTGTGGGGCGTGTTTCCCGTCTATTTCAAAGCGCTGCAACACGTCGCCGCGACGGAGATCCTCGCGCACCGGATGGTGTGGTCGCTCGCCTTCGTCGCGGCGGTGCTGGCGCTGTGGCGCCGCTGGAACTGGGTGGCCGAAGTGCTCGCACGGCCCGCGCTCGTCGTTCGCTTCGCGGCGACCGCCGCACTCGTGTCGGTCAACTGGGGCGTCTACATCTGGGCCGTCAACGCGGGCCACGTCGTCGACGCGAGCCTCGGGTACTTCATCAACCCGCTGGTCAACGTCGCGATCGGCGCGGTCGTGCTGCACGAGCGGCTGCGCGCGGCGCAGTGGACCGCGGTCGCGCTCGCCGCGGCGGGCGTGGCGTGGCTCACCTGGCATGCCGGCGCGTTGCCGTGGATCGGACTCACGCTGGCGTTTTCCTTCGCCGCCTACGGTCTGTTGCGCAAGACGGCGTCGCTCGGCGCGGCCGAAGGGCTCGCGCTCGAAACCGCGCTGCTCGCGCCGCTCGCGCTCGCCTACCTTGCCTGGCTCGGCGCGGACCGCGCGAGCGCCTTCCGCGACGGCCCGGCGGCAACCCGCTGGCTGCTGGCCGCGGCCGGCCCGGTCACCGCGCTGCCTTTGCTTGCGTTCGCCGCGGGTGCGCGGCGCATCCCGTTTTCGATGCTGGGGCTGCTGCAGTACATCGCGCCGACGCTGCAGCTTGTGCTCGGCGTGTGGCTGTACCGCGAACCGTTCGAGCCGGGCAAGGCGGTCGGTTTTGCCGCGATCTGGATCGCGCTCGCGCTGTATTCCGCCGAAGGCCTGTGGCAGACCTGGCGCCGCGTGCCGCCGTCGATGTAAATCACTCGACCGCGAGCAGTTCGACCTCGAACAGCAGTGTCGCGTTCGGCGGGATCACGCTGCCCGCGCCCCAGGCACCGTAGCCGAGCGCGGGCGGGATCGTCAGCTTGCGCACGCCGCCGACGCGCATGCCGGCCACGCCTTCATCCCAGCCGGCGATCACGTCGCCGCGGCCGAGCGCGAAACCGAACGGCTCTCCGCGGTCCTTGCTCGAGTCGAACTTGCGCCCGTCGGCGAGCCATCCCGTGTAGTGCACCGTCACGTCGCTGCCGCTGCGCGCAACCGCACCCGTGCCGACCGTCACATCCTCGTACTGCAACCCGCTCGGGGTCGTGATCGCCGCCATGCGTTTCTCCGCTGAACGGGCACCGCGCCCGCGCGGCGGAGCATACGCGGGCACAGCGGTTTCAGGCCGCCTTGCGCTCGGCCGCTTCGCCGCGGATGCGGAAGCGCGGCTGAAGCTCCGCGAGCTTCTCCGTGATCCCCGTGTATTCGAGCTCGCTCATCGGCAGCATCGCCGCACCGAAAAAGCCCTGCCGCCGCATTTCCATCGCCTTGTCGGCCGCACGCGCGCGCACGGCGTCCCAGAACGGATGCGCGAAAGCGTCGAGCGGATCGGTCAGCCGGCCATCGTGCATCGCGTACGCCGCGCAACTGATGAGCGGCGGGCCGTCGAAGTAGCTCGTCCCGCTGTTCAGTGCGACGGGCATCAGCGGCATGTTGTGCGAGCCGCGCATTCCGCCGGCCACGAAGTGCGCCGTCGCGTACGGCGCGAGCACCTCGCCGGTGGCCGGGAAGTTCATCTGTGTT
>JBKBSH010000016.1:0-10405 GCA_046291795.1 Burkholderiaceae bacterium
CCATATGGGTTCATGAACCCGTTCAGAATATGCACAGCCATCAAGGTCCTGCAGCGTACGGTGAGAAAGCTCGCTTCACGAAACCGGAAACAGTGGGCTTGGCCGTTAAGCGTAGCTGAAGCTCGCGCCGCGCACGCGCAGCTGCGACTTCAGTTCCGCGAGCAGCGCTTCGTCCGGCCGAACTCGCCAGTCCTCGGAAAAAGGAATCTCCGCGCAGCCCAGCCCGTTGGTGTAGCGGACGACGACGCGGCAGCCGCCCGCCGCTTCGCCATTGCTCACGCGATACGGCGCGAGCACGTTGCGCAGCCGCGAGACGCTCGCGCGATCCTGATCGCCGTCGACCTCGATGCGCAGTGCGGCTTGCGCGCGGGCACGCGCCTCGGCCAGATCCATCACGTCGTCGGCGCTCACCGACAGCCGCTGGTTGAACTCGTCGAAGCGCACGCGGCCGTTGACGAAGACCAGCTCGTCCTCCTTCAGCAGCGCCCGCTTGCGGTCGTACAGCTCCGAGAACACCATCAGCTCGACCTGCGCGGTCGCGTCGTCGAGCACGATCACGCCCATGCGGCCGCGCCGCGTGTTCTGGCTGCGCGACGACACGATGATGCCGGCGAGCCGCACCGACTCGCGCGCCTGTTTGATGTCCGCCAACCGTGTGGGCGCGAGCCGCCTCGCCTCGGCCTCGTACTCGCGGAACAGGTGACCGCTGAAGTAGTAGCCGAGCGCGAGCTTCTCGTTGGCGAGCCGTTCGCGTTCGCTCCAGCGGCGCACGGAAACGTAATGCGACGCGGGTGCGACGTCGTCGGCCGCGCCGCCGAACAGGCTCGCCTGACCGCGGCTGGCCGCGGCGCGCTCGGCGTGCTCGAGCGCGCGGCCCACGCTCGCGAGCAGCTTGGCGCGATCGTCGTCGAGCGCATCGAAGGCGCCCGCGCGCACCAGCGCCTCGACGACGCGGCGGTTGACGAGGTGCTTGTCGACGCGCGCGCACAGGTCGAACAGGCTCGCGAACGGGCCGCCGGTGTGGCGCGCGGCGATGATCGCGTCGATCGCACCGCGCCCCGTGCCCTTGATTCCGCCGAGCCCGTAGCGGATCGTCTTCGCGTCGACCGGCTCGAACCGCCATTGCCCCGCGTTGATGTCCGGCGCGAGCACCGCAATGCCGTTGGCCTTGGCGTCCTCGACCAGATCCTTGACCTTGTCGGTGTCGTCCATCACCGCCGACAGGTTGGCCGCGTAAAACGCGGCCGGATGGTGCGCCTTCAGATAAGCGGTCTGGCAGGCGACGACGGCGTAGGCGGCGCTGTGCGACTTGTTGAACCCGTAGCCCGCGAACTTCTCCATCAGGTCGAACAGTTCCGTCGCGACGTTCTCGCGCACGCCGTTGCGCGCAGCGCCTTCGACGAAGATCGTGCGGTGCTTGGCCATCTCGTCGGGCTTTTTCTTGCCCATCGCTCGCCGCAGCAGGTCGGCGCTGCCGAGCGAGTAGCCGCCGATCGCCTGCGCGATCCGCATCACCTGCTCCTGGTAGACCATGATCCCGTAGGTCTCGCCGAGGATCGGCTCCATGCGCGGATCGAGATACTCGACGCGCTGGCGGCCGTGCTTGCGGTCGGTGAAATCCGGGATCAGGTCCATCGGACCCGGGCGGTACAGCGCGTTCAACGCGATCAGGTCCTCGAGCCGGTCGGGCCTGGCGCGCTTGAGCAGATCGCGCATGCCGCGTGATTCGAACTGGAAGATCGCGGTCGTGTTCGCGTTCTTGAAGATTTCGTAGGTCTTCGGATCGTCGAGCGGGATCGATTCCAGCGTGAGCGTGCTCGCGGGATCGAGCCGCTTGACGTACGCGAGCGCCAGATCGAGGATCGTCAGCGTCGTCAATCCGAGGAAGTCGAACTTCACCAGGCCGATCGCCTCGACGTCGTCCTTGTCGAACTGGCTGACGACCGCGTCGGTGCCCTGCGCGCAATACAGCGGGCAGAAGTCGGTGAGCTTGCCCGGCGCGATCAGCACGCCGCCGGCGTGCATGCCGACGTTGCGCGTCAGCCCTTCGAGCGGTTTGGCCAGCTCGATCAGCTCGGCGGCTTCCTCGTCGTTCTTCACCGCCTCGGCGAACGCCGGTTCCTCCGCGAGCGCGCGCTCGAGCGTCCACGGGTCGGCCGGGTTGTGCGGGATCAGCTTCGAAAGCTGGTCGCACTTCGTGTACGGAAGGTCGAGCACGCGCCCGGCGTCGCGCACGACCGCTTTCGCGCCCAGCGTGCCGAAGGTCGCGATCTGGCTGACCGCGTGCGCGCCGTACTTGCGCTTGACGTAGTCGATCACGCGGTCGCGCTGGTCCTGGCAGAAGTCGATGTCGAAGTCCGGCATCGACACCCGTTCCGGATTCAGGAAGCGCTCGAACAGCAGGTCGTACTTCAGCGGATCGAGGTCGGTGATCCCGAGCGAGTACGCGACCAGCGACCCCGCCCCCGAACCGCGTCCCGGCCCGACCGGGATGCCGTTGCGCTTGGCCCAGTTGATGAAGTCGGCGACGATGAGGAAGTAGCCGGAAAAGCCCATTTTCGCGATCGTCGCCAGCTCCATGTCGAGCCGCGCCGCGTACCTGGGCCGCTGCGCCTCGCGTGCGGCGGAATCGGGATAAAGCGCGGCGAGCCGCCTTTCCAGCCCCTGCAGCGACAGATCGCGGCAGTGTTCGTCGAGCGTGACGCCTTCGGGTGTCGGATAGTCCGGCAGCCGCGGCTTGCCGAGCTCGAGCGTCAGGTTGCAGCGGCGCGCGATCTCGACCGAGTTGGCGAGCGCAGCCGGCACGTCGGCGAACAGTTCGCCCATCTCCTCGCGCGTCTTGAAGTACTGCTCGGGCGTGAACACGCGCGGCCGGCGCGGATCGGCCAGCGTATAGCCCTCGGCGATGCACACGCGCGCCTCGTGCGCGCGGAACTCGCCGCGGTCGACGAACTGCACCGGATGCGTCGCGACGACCGGAAGCCCGAGCCGCACCGCCAGCGCGAGCGCGGCGCGCACGTGCGCTTCGTCGTGCTCGCGGCCGGCGCGCTGGATCTCCAGATAAAAGCGCTGCGGGAACAGCGACGCCAGCCGGCGTGCCGCCTGCGCGGCCTGTTCGACGCGGCCGGCGAGCAGCAGCGCGCCGACTTCGCCTTGCGCGGCGCCCGACAGCGCGATCAGTCCGTCGCCGGCGTCGCCTTCGAACCACTCGGCGCGCAGTTCGGCGCGGCCGCGGTGCTGGTTGGTCAGCCACGCACGGCTCAACAGCTCGCACAGGTTTGCGTAGCCGCGGCGGTCCTGCACGAGCAGCAGCAGCCGATGCGGGTTGTCGCGCTCCGTGTCGTTGCTGACCCACGCGTCGCAGCCGATGATCGGTTTCACACCGCGCTTGCGTGCCGCGGTGTAGAACTTGATCGCGCCGAACAGGTTCGCGCTGTCGGTCAGCGCGAGCGCACCCTGCCCGTCCGCCGCCGCTTTCTTCACCGCCTCGTCGATGCGGACGATGCCGTCGACGATCGAGAACTCCGAGTGCAGGCGCAGGTGGACGAACGGTGCGGCCATGCGACGCATTTTAGCCAGCGCAGCCCGCGCGGCGCCGTTGTCTCGCGTCGCGATCGCGCGATCGGCGACCGATCAGTACGAGGTCAGATTCGTTCCCGTCGCCCCCACCGCGACGTAACCGAAATTGCCTGTGGCGACCGCGTTCAGATCGTTCGAAGTACCCGATGACTGCGCGGTCCACGCGACACCGTCGGCGCTGGTGAAAATCGCGCCGCCGCTGCCGACCGCGACGAACTGCGAGCCGAACGCGACCGACGCGAGATTCGCGGCGCCAATGGCCGGCTGCGCGGTCCAGGTCGCGCCATCCGGGCTCGTGATCACCGTGCCCGCGGTTCCGACCGCGACGATCGTCGACGCGCCGGACGCGATCGCGTGCAGGTCCTGTGTGGTCTGCGACGCGACCGCGGTCCAGCTCGTGCCGTCGGCGCTCGTCAGCACCGTGCCGGCCGCACCGACCGCGACGAACTTGCCCGCGGTGAACGACACCGCGTACAGCGCGTTGGTCGTTCCCGAGGCGACCGGCGCCCAGGTCGCCGCGCCATCGGTGCTGCGCAGGATCGTCCCGCCCGCGCCGACGGCGACGTAAGTCGCCCCGCCGAAGGCGATACCGTGCAGCGCGTCGGTCGTGCCGCTGGCGCGCGCAGTCCACGTCGCGAGGTCGGCGCTCGTCAGAATCGTCCCGCCATCGCCGACCGCGACGTAACCCGCCGCGGAGAAGATCGCGCGGTTCAGCGCAGCGGTCGTTCCCGTCGTCGAAGGCGTCCACGTCAGGCCGTCCGCGCTCGAAAACGCCGCACCCTGCGCGCCGACCGCGACGAATTTCAATCCATACACGACGCCGCGCAGATCGTCGGCGCCCAGCGAGGTGCCGACGGTCCAGATCGCGCCGGCGGGACGCGGCGTGGCGGCCACGGCCGGCGTGCCCGGCCCGCCCGGTCCGCCTCCGGTTCGTCCGTTGATCGTGAAGGCGTAAGTCGTTCCGTTGACCAATCCGTCGATCGTCTGCGGCGAAGTCGCGTCGCGAATGAAGCGCGCGCCCCGCAGCTTCACCCAGTTGTCCGTCGTGATGTCGGTGCCGGGCGCGAAGAAGATCCAGTAGTCGACACCCGGTTCAGCGTTCCAAGAGACCTTCACGCTGCCGTCGCCCGGCGTCACGGTCACACCGGTCGGCGCCGGCGCAGGGTCACCGCCGCCTCCGCCGCAGGCGGACAGAACGAAGGTTGCGGCTGCGGCCGTGAGCCAGGCAAGGAGTCGTTTCACGCGGGATCCTTTGACGCGAGGAGCTGTAGCCGCGGATCGCGGCCGAGACATGTCGACCGGGCAAGGCCAATTGTGCGGCATTTCGCCGCCGCTCATCGATGCGAGCGGCGGACGCATCCTCGGACTTCGTGAGGTGCCCATCGGATTTCGCCTTCCTGATCATCAACCGGGGGTCGGAACTCGAACTCGTCAGGGGTCCGTTCCGGATGTCGCTTGAGCTCCGGAAACGCCGCCCGCCATTCGTCATCGCGGTCGTGGCTTGCAGCGATACCGAACAACCGCGGGAAGCTGCGGAAGGCGGGCGGTATCGGAGCAGCGGCGCGATGGCCCGCGAGCGGTCGCTCGTGCCGCGACCGAGCACGGCCTCGCATCGGCGACGCGAATGGGCGTCCGGCACATCGGCGGGAATGCGGCGGCGCAGGTCGTACGCGTCCCGCGCTTGCCACGCTGGAACAGGTGCTGCTCGACGGCTTTCATGGCGATCGCATCCGAGTCGCGTGTAGCGACTCGTGTAGCAAGCGCCGTTCATCTGCTGCCAGACCTGTCGGAAAACGCCGTCAGGTCACGGCCTTGGCGTGGTTTGGGGTGGCCGATGGGATTCGAACCCACAACAACCGGAATCACAATCCGGGACTCTACCGTTGAGCTACGGCCACCACGTGTTCATCTCTGGCCTGCCCGGCAGGACTCGAACCTGCGACCCCCGGCTTAGAAGGCCGGTGCTCTATCCAGCTGAGCTACGGGCAGGTTCCCTCGCTCAGAAGTTGTGAATCTTTCTACTGCGCGGCCCGCTGGCGTCGTTGCGCGGTGCTCTGGCCTCGCCTATCTGCATGATATGTCTCGGCCCTGCGCTCCGTGCGCCTAGCCAGCGGGCCGCTCGCGACGAAATCTTCACAACTTCTCAGCGCGAGCGTCAGCCGGGCATCGGCGCGTCGCGCAGCCGGGAAACCGCATCCTGAGCCTTGTCGAAGGGCTTTGGTCGGGGCGAGAGGATTCGAACCTCCGACCCCCTGCGCCCAAGGCAGGTGCGCTACCAGGCTGCGCTACGCCCCGAAGGGACGCGATGATACCCGCCCGCCCGCTGTGCGGCAATTTCGCTTCGCGCCTTCATGCCGCGTGGCGCTGCGCGGTCGCGGGCGACGGCACGATCAGCCGCGAGCGCGGCAGCCACGCCGAAAAAACGCTGCCGCGGCCCAGTTGCGACCGCACGTCGAGCCGGCCCTGATGGCGCAGCAGTACGTGCTTGACGATGGCCAGACCCAGCCCGGTGCCGCCGGTTTCGCGCGAACGGCTCTTGTCGACGCGATAGAAGCGCTCGGTCAGGCGCGGGATGTGCTCGGGAGCGACACCGATACCCGTGTCCTCGACCTCGAAGCGCGCGCCGTCGTCGGCCACCCGCCAGCGCAACGTCACCCGCCCACCCGCCGGCGTATAGCGAATCGCGTTGGACACGAGATTGCCGAAAGCGCTGCGCAGTTCCTCGCGGCTGCCGCGCACGTGCTCGGGCGCGGCTTCCAGGTCGACCGTGTGCCGCCCTTGCGACAGCGCGCGTGCCTCGTCGGCCAGCTCGCGAGCCAGTTGCGGGACGTCGACATCCTCTTCGGCAGGCGTGCTTTCCTGAGACTCGAGCCGCGACAGCATCAGCAAGTCCTCGATCAGGCGCTGCATGCGCTGCGCCTGTTCCTGCATCAGCCGCAGGTGGCGACGGCGCGTCTCGTCGATCGGCCCGTCGGATTCCACGAGCGTCTCGAGAAAACCGTTGACCACCGTCAGCGGCGTGCGCAGCTCGTGCGAGACGTTGGCGACGAAGTCGCGCCGCATCGCGTCGACGCGTTCGCTCTGCGTGACGTCGCGTGTGAGCACGATCCGGCGCGACGGCTCGAAGTCGATCACCTGAACCGACAGCGCGAGCGACGGATTCGCCAGCGGCCGGAACACGAGCGGTGCGTCGAAGTCGCCGGAGGTCAGGTAAGCGACGAAGGGCGGGTCGCGAACGAGGTTGGTCAGCCGCAACCCGTGATCGGCCCGCAGGTTCAGTCCGAGATGCCTTTCGGCGACCGGGTTGCACCATTCGATCTGCAGCGCGGCGTCGACGAGCACGATGCCTTCGGGAAGCGCGCTGATCGTGCGGCGGAAGCGCGCCTCGTTTTCCTGCAGGCGCCGCTCGTTGATCTCGCTGGCGCGCCGCAATCTGTACAGCCGCGCGAAGACCTCCGACCAGGTGCCGATGCCGTTCGGAATCGAGATCAGGCGCGGCAGTTCGAGCCAGTCGCCGAGCGCGGCGAGATACGACAGGTGCACCGCGCTGTACAGCGCCAGCGCGATCGTCGCGAACCACAGCCCCGCGCGTTCGCCGAAGATCAGGCCGACGATGATCGCCGCCGCGCCGAGCAGCGCCAGACGCGCGAGCGCCGGCAGGATCAGCCTGACCCTGTGCGGCAACTTGTCCAGCATGGACCGCCAGTCTACTGATCGGCGCGCGACGACAGGCGATAGCCGAGCCCGCGCACCGTCTGCACGAAGTGCTGCACGCCGGCAGCCGCCAGCGCCTTGCGCAAACGCAGCACGTGCACGTCGACGGTGCGTTCCTCGATGAACACGTGATCGCCCCACACGTTGTCCAGAAGTTGCGCGCGCGTGAAGACGCGTTCGGGGTGGCCGACCAGGAACCTCAGCAGCTTGAACTCGGCAAGCCCCATTTTGACCCGCTTGCCGTCGACGCTGACTTCGTGCTTCGCCGGATCGATGGTCAGCGGGCCATAGGCGAGCGCCTCGCCGCTTTTTTCCGGGGCGCGTCGGCGGAACACCGCGCGCACGCGCGAGACCAGCTCGCGCGGCGAAAACGGCTTGACGACGTAGTCGTCGGCGCCGGCGTCCAGCCCTGCGACCTTGTCGCTCTCGGCGCTCTTGGCCGTCAGCAGGATCACCGGCACGGACTTCGTGCGCTCCCCGCCCCGCAGCTCGCGCAGCAGCTCGATGCCGGCGCGGTCGGGCAGCATCCAGTCGAGGATCACGAGGTCGGGCAGGCGCTCGCGGATCGCCTGCTGCGCGCCGGCGACCGATTCGGCGCGCCTGACCTCGAAGCCGCTGTTCGTGCAGGTGTACGAAACCAGCTCCTGGATCGCCGGCTCGTCCTCGACGACCAGTATCGTGGCGGGCACGCCGCCTCTCCTATGCCTTGGCCACCGTGCGTTCGACCTCGTCCGGCGTCGTGTGCCGCACGTCGGCGCCCTGCACGATGAAGATCACGTGCTCGGCGATGTTCTTCGCGTGATCGCCGATGCGCTCGATCGCCTTGGCGGCCCACACGGTGTCGATCGCCGCCGAGATCGCGCGCGGGTCTTCCATCATGAAGGTCACGAGCTGCCGCAGGATCGCGCGGAATCGCTCGTCCACGCCGGCGTCGTCGCGGATGATCGAGGCCGCCGCCAGCGGATCGAGACGTGCGAACGCGTCGAGCGCCCGATGCAGCATGCCGGCGACGATGTCGCCGCACGTGCGGATGTCCGGAATCCGGTTCACGCGGAAGCTGGACTCCTTCTCCTTGAGCCACTTGGCGGCCCGCGCGATCTTGCTCGCCTCGTCGCCGGCGCGCTCAAGATCCGTGATCGCCTTGGCCACGCCCATGATCATCCGCAGGTCGACGGCGGTGGGCTGGCGGCGCGCGATCACGTGGTTGACCATCCGGTCGATGTCGCGTTCGAGCTCGTCGACCTGGTCGTCGGCGTCGATCGCGGTCTGCGCGAGCGCCGCGTCGGCGCTCTCGAACGCATCGAGCGCGGCCTTCAGTTGCGACTCGACGAGGCCGCCCATCTGCAGGATGCGCGAACGCACCGCTTCGAGCTCCTGGTCGTAGACCCGCGACGAGTGTTCACCGGTTGTCATGTCGAATCCCCGCGACGATCGGGCGCCGGCATCAGCCGAAACGCCCGGTGATGTAGTCTTCCGTTTCCTTCTTCTTCGGCTTGATGAAGATCTGGTCGGTCTCGCCGAACTCGATCAGTTCGCCGAGGTACATGTACGCGGTGTAGTCGGACACACGCGCAGCCTGCTGCATGTTGTGCGTGACGATCAGGATCGTGACCTTCTCCTTCAGCTCGTCCATCAGCTCCTCGATCGAAGCCGTCGCGATCGGGTCGAGCGCCGACGTCGGTTCGTCGAACAGCAGCAACTCGGGGTCGGTCGCCAGCGCGCGCGCGATGCACAGGCGCTGCTGCTGACCTCCGGAGAGGTTGAACGCGAGTTCTTGCAAACGTCCCTTGACCTCGTCCCACAGCGCGGGCCGGCGCCTGCTCGACCTTGTCGTCGATCACCGACTTGTTTCTGACGCCGCGGACGCGCAGCCCGTACGCGACGTTCTCGTAGATCGACTTGGGGAAAGGATTCGGCTTCTGGAACACCATGCTGATGCGCATCCGCACCTCGATCGGGTCGACGTCCTTGCCGAGCAGGTTCGTGTCGTCCGGATACAGCCGGATGTCGCCGTCGTAGCGGTTGCCGGGGTACAGATCGTGCATCCGGTTGAAGCAGCGCAGGAAGGTGGATTTCCCGCAGCCCGACGGCCCGATCAGCGCCGTCACCTTCTTCTCGTGCACCGGCATGTTCAGCGACTTCAGCGCCTGAAAGTCGCCGTAGTGGAAGCTGAGGTTCTTCACTTCCGCCTTCAGCGGGACGGCGAGCCGCGCGCCGGCCGTCACGGACTCGTCCTGCCGGGTTCGATCGATCACCATTTGATGTTCTTTCTGAGTCGGTAGCGCAACCAGATCGCCAGGCCGTTCATCGCGAGCGTCATCACCACGAGCACCAGGCCGGCAGCCGCCGCGTTCTGCAGGAATGCCGCTTCCGGCCGCGACGTCCAGTTGAACATCTGGATCGGCATGACCGTGAACGGGGAAAAGAGCCACTCGAAGTTCAGAAACGGCGGCGTCGACGAAATCGGCGAAGGCGGCAGGAACGCGATGAAAGTGAGCGCGCCGATCGTGATCACCGGCGCCGTCTCGCCGATCGCGCGCGCCATGCCGATGATGACGCCCGTGAGGATGCCCGCCGACGAATAGGGGATGATGTGACTGCGCACGGTCTGCCACTGCGTCGCACCCAGCGCGTACGAGGCTTCGCGCATCGTCTGCGGGATCGAACGGATCGCCTCGCGGGTGGCGACGATCACGACCGGCAGGATCAGCAGCGCGAGCGTCAGTCCGGCCGAAAGAATGCTCTGCCCGAAGCCGAACTGGTAGACGAACAGGCCCAGCGCCAGCAGGCCGTAGACGATCGAAGGCACGCCGGCGAGATTCGTGATGTTGATCTCGATGATGTCGGTGACCCAGTTCTTGCGTGCGTACTCTTCCAGGTAGATGCCGGCTGCCACACCGAGCGGAACGGCGAAGAACGCGGTGACCAGCATCACCAGCGTCGAGCCCACCCACGCCGAAAGGATTCCGGCCTGCGCCGCTCTGCGCGACGGAAAGCTCGTGAAGAAGTCGAGGTTCAGTCGCGGCACGCCCTGGATCGCCATGTCGACGAACAGCGCGACGAAGGTCAGCACACCGATCATCAACGCGACGACCCCGACCATCCCGAACAG
>JBKBSH010000016.1:10503-16254 GCA_046291795.1 Burkholderiaceae bacterium
GGACATCCCAGCGCCGGTGCCGCGCGATGAGCGCCCTGATCGCGCCGACGTCGTGCGCGTCGAGCGAAGTCGCGGCCGCCATCAGTACACCTCCCGGAATCTTCTTCGCAACACGTGGCCGAGCACGTTGAAGAACAGCGTCATCAGCATCAGCGTCAGGCCCGCGGCGAAGATCGTCTGGTAGCCGATCGAACCGTGCGGCAGATCGCCGAGCGCGACCTGGACGATATACGCGGTGATCGTCGCGGCGGGCTCGAGCGGATTGAACGTCAGGTTGGGCTGCATGCCCGCCGCCACCGCGAGGATCATCGTCTCTCCGACGGCTCGCGAAATACCCAGGATGTACGCCGATGCGATGCCTGAAAACGCCGACGGCACGACGACCTTGACGGCCGTTTGAAAGCGCGTCGCGCCCATCGCGTACGAGCCCTCGCGCAGGCTCATCGGGACCGCCCGCATCGCGTCCTCGCTGATCGAACTCACGTAAGGAATGATCATGATGCCCATCACCAGACCTGCGGACAGAAGGTTGAATCCCGGCAGTTCGGGGATCAGGATCTGCAGCAGCGGGGTCACGAAGAGCAGAGCAAAGTAGCCGTAGACGATCGTCGGCACGCCGCCGAGCAACTCGAGAAAAGGCTTGGCGATCTCGCGGACGCGGAACGGTGCGAACTCGGACAGATAGATCGCGATGATCGTTCCGAGCGGAATCGCCACTGCCAGCGCGACCGCGGAACTGGTCAGCGTGCCCGACAGCAGCACCATGATCCCGAAGTGCGCATCGTCGAACAGCGGGGTCCACTGCGTGTCGGTCAGGAAGTCCTTCAGCGGCACGTGCTGGAAGAAGACGACCGACTCCTTCACCAGCACGTAGACGATCGCCACCGTCACGAAAACCGACAGCGACGCCGCAGCGAACAACACCAGCTCGATCGACTTCTCGACGACGAGCCGGCTTCGACGCTGCGCCAGTCGCCTGCTCGTTATTCCCGGGGGGTTCACAGTGGCGGTTGCAGCCCCGCTCGGCGCGACGGCTGACATGATCGATCTCCTGCGCAAGTCTAGCGGAGAGGCAATACGACGACGGGGAGGCGGGTGCCGTCCCCGTCGATCGAGCCGGATTCGCGAAGCGCGGCCGTCAGTTGGCCACGAGCGGGCGGGAGAACAGCTCGTCGATCTTGACGCCGACGTCCGCGTGGCCGGCAAATACCGTTCCCTTCTGCACCTTGGCCAGCCGCTCCAGGCCCGCCTTGTAGATGCGGTCGGGCAGCGGCACGTACTTGACTTCCTTCACCAGCTTGGCGCCGTTGGCAAGGTAGTACTGGACGAACTCCTTGACCTCGGGCCGAGCCAGCGACTTGACGTTGACGTAGATGAAGATCGGTCGCGACAGCGGCTGATACGAGCCGTCGATCACGCTCTCGACCGAAGGCGCCACGGCGGGCTTGCCCGGTTTCTCGACGATCGGCACCGCCTTGAGCTTGTCCTTGTTCTCGGCGTAGTACGCGTAGCCGAAATAGCCGATCGCATTGACGTCGCGCGACACACCCTGCACCAGCACGTTGTCGTCCTCGGACGCGGTGTAGTCGCCGCGGCTCGACTTGGCCTTGCCGACGATCGCCTCGGTGAAGTAATCGAACGTTCCCGAGTCGGAACCGGCGCCGAAGAGCTTGATTTCCGCGTTCGGCCACGACGGATTGACCTGGTTCCAGCGCGTGATCTTGCCCTGCGCGGCCGGCTCCCACATCTTTTTCAGCTCTTCGACCGTGACGCTCTTCAGGAACGAGTTCTTCGGATGGACGACGACGGTCAGCGCGTCGAATGCGACCGGCAATTCGATGTATTCGATGCCCGCCGCCTTGCAGTCATCCATCTCCTTCTTCAGGATCGGGCGCGAGGCATCGGAAATGTCGGTCTCGCCGCGGCAGAACTTCTTGAACCCGCCGCCCGTGCCCGAAATGCCGACGGTGACCCTGACGGCCCCCTTCTTCGCCTTCTGGAAATCTTCGGCGACCGCTTCGGTCACGGGGAACACCGTGCTCGAGCCGTCGATCTTGATGGTGGGCTGCGCAAGCGCAGGGCCGGCGTGAATCGAACCCATTGCCGCAAATGCCGCGGCCGCCAACAGCGCGCGCCGCGTCGTGATGAACTCGTACATGGACTTCCTCCGATCGAGTTGCCGCTCCTGAGCAGAGCGTGAAGATGACCACCGATGTGTCACCGCCGTCACGATAGGCACCGACTGTGACGGGTGCATGACAACGCGGGCCACGCGCCGCGCCCCGGCGCGCCAGTGACTTACGCGATCATGCCGACCGGTCGTCGACGCCTTGACTGCGATGTGACGGCCGCAGTTGACACGGGCGGCACGCCCGATCACGGCGCCGCCGTCGACTGCCCCGCGCGAGGCGAAGTGCGATGGGGTCAGTCGAGCGCTGCGGCGCGAGCTTCGAAGGCGACGCAAAGCCGGCTCAACCCGGCAAGTCCGCGGTAAAAAAGCGGAGTTGAAGTTGACCCCGTTTCGCGGACACCTCATCCTGACGGAGAAAGGAGTCCGATACGCCGACGGCGAAGCCGCCGTACCCGGCGGAGTTCAAGCCACAGATGGTCGAACTGGTCCGCGCTGGGCGCACACCGGCGGAGTTTGGGCGCGAGTTCAAGTGCAGCGCGCAGAGCATCTCGACGTGGGTGGCGCGCGATGTGGCTGACAAGCGCGCCGCAACGCGCGACGCGTTGGCGCGAGCGCGACGTGCTCAGCAGCGCCGAACGCGAGGAGCTTGCGCGGCTGCGCCGCGAGAACCGGCAACTGAAGCTCGAGCGCGACATCCTGGCAAAGGGTGACGAGGAAGAGCCGACAGTCCGAGAGACTGTCGGCCCGAGGAACGCCTGCTTCGCCGGCAAGGACGGCAAGACGTCCATCGGGTCTACGAACTCGTGAACGCGAACCAGGCCGACGCCAAGGTGGCCACGATGTGCCGCGTGCTGGGCGTATCGAGCGGCGGCGACTACGACGGGCTCGGACGGCCGCCCAGCCAGCGCTCGATCGACGATGCGGTGCTGGTCGAGCGCATCCGCAAGGTGCACGCCGAGTCCGACGGCACCGATGGCCGGCCGCGCATGCGCCGGGAACTGCGCGCGCAAGGCGTGTGCGTCAGCGGCTAGCGCATCGCGCGGCTGATGCGCGCTGCCGCCCTGCGCGGCGTCAGCCGCCGGCGCGGCTTCGTGGTTACCACCCGGCGCGACAAGGATCGCCGCGCCGCGCCGGATCGGGTGCAACGCCGCTTCGACGCCGTCGCGCCCAACCCGCTGTGGGTGGCTGACATGACCTACGTACCCACCTGGGCGGGCTTCGTCTTCCTGGCCGTCGTGCTGGATGTGTTCAGCCGCCGTGTCGTGGGCTGGGCCATCGGATGCGACATGAGCGCCGAGCTCGTGCTCAGGGCGCTGAACATGGCCTTGCAGCAGCGCAAGCCTCGCGGCGTGATCCATCACAGCGACCAGGGCTGCCAGTACACGAGCCTGGCCTTCGGCAAGCGCTGCCGGGACATGGGAGTGCGTCCCTGCATGGGCAGCGTGGGCGATGCCTACGACAACGCGATGGCCGAGAGCTTCTTCGCCCCGCTCGAGTGCGAACTGATCGACCGCCGCAGCTGGCCGACCAAGGCCGAGGCGCGCATGGCGCTGTTCACCTGGATCGAGGGCTGGTACGACCCGCGGCGCCGGCACAGCGCGCTCGATTACGTCTCGGCGATGGCCTTCGAAGCGCAACGCCGCCCACGGAAACGCCAAGGTCGTACCGCTGAGCACGGGTTACCCACCGGCGGCGCCTGCGTGGCATGCGCCACGCCGCCGGCGGACAACCCTGCACCTGTGCTCATCGAAAGGGCTGAAGACCTCAGCACCTAACAGTCCGTGGAACGGGGGCAAGTCCAAAGATCTGGATCGCGCACCACTGGGTGCAGCCCTGGCAGGTGCTCGCGATCGACATGCCCTGCGCGGGACTGCCGCCCTTCATCTTGCGCGGCGCCATCGCGCTGGACACGGGCGGCTGCGTCGCGCAGCCGGCAGCGAGCAAGCCGCTCGTCGCAGCCGACGCCTGGATGAACTCTCGGCGCGTCAAATCTCCTGTAAACCTCTTTCACCGCATGTCGAGATGGATCGGAAACGCGGACGAAACCGGAGCAACGGTAGTCCCCACTGCGTAGGAAGGGTCAAGTTGCGGAAGGTCAAAGCCGCGGAATACGAATGCGCCGTGTAACGGTGTCACGCAGACCGTGACGCGCAGCTCGCAGCGGCGAGCGCGATGTGGCGTGACGCCGGCGCTCACTCGAATGGAAGTCGATTCGCGCATCCTCGTCGTCTTTTTTCGACGGGGGAACGAAGCTTGACGCCGGTCAAGTCGAATCGAGGTCGACTCAAGCATCCTCGCCGTCGCAATGCGTTGACGCGGTGTCGATCATACGGCGTTCGTTGCGGCGGGTAACCGGCAGGTTGTCGGCTGTCGGCGATCGATTGATTCGGAGGGAGGCGTCCAATCGTCGAACGCCGGCACCGAGCCCGCGAGAAGCAGACATGCAAACGCGCCCGCTGCTTACATTGAACGACGACGCGCACCTTCGACTGGACGAAGGCGCGTGCCTGCCGCTGCGTAGCCATTTCGGCGGTTGTCGCGCTTGCGCCTCCGTCTGCCCGGTCGGCGTGCTGTCGGTCGCGGTCGAGCGAGTCGAACTCGCAGAAGGCTGCACGAACTGCGGCCGCTGCGTGGGCGCGTGCCCGAACGAAGCGCTGCAGATCGACGGATTCGAGCCACTCGGCAAGCTTCCGGCGGGCACGGAGCCGATCGAACTGGAGTGTGCCAAGGTTCCCGTCGAAGTGCGAACCGCGGACGCGATCGTCGTGCCTTGCCTCGGCGGCATTTCGCCGGGTCGACTCGCCGAACTCAACGAGCGCGCGAGCGGACGCGACGTGCAGCTGATCGACCGCGGCTGGTGCGGACAGTGCAAGGCCGGTTGCGGCGCAGTCCATCCGGCCCGGCCTGCGGTCGATACCGTCGCGCTCTGGCTGCACGCGATCGACGAGACCGCCGCGGTACCGCGCATCGTCTCGCGCCCGCTGCCGCCGACGCTGATGCCCGCGGAGATTCCGCTTGCCGAAGCCCAGCGCGATCCGGGACCCGCGATGACACGGCGGCAGTTCTTCCGGACGCTGGCCGAGAGCCCGACCGGTCGGCCGCGCACGCCGATGGGCGCCAACGGCCGTGCCGCCTTTCCTGCGAGCAAGCGGCGTGAATCGCCCGAACGCCGCCGGCTGCTGGACGCGCTGGCAGCCGCAGCGAAGCGCCGCGGCGGGCAGGTGCCGGCGGAATTTTTCCCGCGCGTCACCAACAACGGCGCCTGTGCCGATCACCGTGTGTGCACGGCGGCGTGCCCGACCGGCGCGCTGAAGGTCGTCGACGACGACGGCGCGGCCACGCTGACGTTCGCCGCCGCCGCGTGCATCGGCTGCGGTGCGTGCACGCGCGCCTGTCCCGAAGGCGCGCTCGCGCTCGACGCACACGGCGGCAGCCCCGCCGTGACGCCGATCGCGTCGCACGTGCAGAGCGTCTGCACCGCGTGCGGCGACGCGTTCGCTTCGCGCGCAGGCGAAACCGTGTGCCTTGCGTGCAGCAAATCGCAACGCTTCATCGGCGATGCGATGACCCAGTTGTTCGGCGCGAGGCATTGAGCGCTTCGCCGCCCCCCTCAGTTCAAC
>JBKBSH010000168.1:0-5349 GCA_046291795.1 Burkholderiaceae bacterium
GGTGGCCATCTCGCGGATGTCGGCCCCGCCGATCATCGCCCGCGCGCCGGCGCCGCGCAGCACCACGGCGCGCAGCGCCGCGTCCTGCGCGACCGGCACCGCGCGGGTGGCCACGATCACGTGCGGCGGCAGCGGGTCCGATCGCGCCAGCACGCGCAGTCCGCGCGCCAGGTACGGCTGCACGACGTCCAGGCGCAGCCCGCCGGCGTCGAAATCCCGGTGCAGCACCGCGAGCGCCACCTGTTCGTGCCGCTGCAGATGACGGAAGTAGGCGAGGTCCGCGAGCGACACGCCGGCGGTCATCAGCATGAAGCGCGGCACGACGAAGCTGCCGAACGAGATCGGGTTGCCGAAGGCGACCGAGCGGCCGCGCAGCTCGGCGAGCGACTGCAACGGGCTGTCGGCGCGTACGACGATCGCCGCGCGGTACGCGGCCACCCCGTCGATCGCTTCGGCCGCCAGCAGCCGCAGCCCGGTGCCGCGCGCGCGGGCGCGCAGATAGGGCGTGGGGCCCATGTAGGCCAGATGCACGCGCCCCTGCGCCACGTCGGCGATCTGCTGCTCGTAGGTCCCCGCGATCTGCAGCTCGATCGGCGCGCCGCTCGGCTCCTGCAGGTAATCGCACAGCGGGCGAAAGCGCGCGAACAGCCGGCCCGGCGTGTCGTAGGGATGCACCGAGAAGCGCCACTGCGGCGGCTGCGCGCGCGGCGCGAAGGGCGAGGCGGCCAGCGCCAGCAGCACGGCGCGTCGCCGGTGGCGGGCAGACCTGCGGATTGGGGCGGCGACATGCATCGCAAGACGGCGCGCGCGGCCGTGGCGGATTGCGGTGGCGCATATCGTAGAGGCATTCGCGGCACGCGCCTGAAGCGCTCCGCCGTCATCGATATCGCCCAGGACGGCCGCTTCAAGCGGATGCCGAAGCTCGCGCCCGTGGTCTTTTGCGCGTACACAGCCGGCTTCGGCCGGCGGTGTTTTCTTCGGCCTTCGGCTTGCTTGACCGCCGCCAAGGACCTTGCACCGGGCGAGTGCTAGTTTGACGGGTGAAAAGTGTCCGCAGGCATGCCGATGAAGATCCTCGTCCCGGTCGACGGCAGCAAGTACAGCGATGCGGCGCTCGCCTTCATCGCGTCGCGCACCCGACTGATCGGCACCAAGCCGGAAGTGGAACTGCTGAACGTGCAGCTTCCGGTGCCGCCTCGAATCGAGCGCGTGGCTACCCGCGCGACGATCCGCAGCTACCTGGCGGCCGAGGCGAACCGCGTCCTCGAGCCCGCGGTGGCCCGGCTGCTGCGCGCGGGGCTCGCGGTCCGCTCCAGCTTCGCGGTCGGCGCGCCGGGTGCCGAGATCGCGCGCGCGGCCGCTCGCAGCGGCGCCGACCTGATCGTGATGGGCTCGCACGGGCACTCGGCGGTCAAGGGTCTGCTGCTCGGCTCCGTGACGCACGCCGTGCTCGCGTCGTGCACGACGCCGCTGCTGGTCGTGCGCGACGCCGCGGCACCGAGCCGCGAATCGCTGAAGGTCGGCATCGCCGTCGACGGCAGCAGGTACAGCGAGGCAGCGGTGCGCTACGCGATCGCGCACCGCGACCTGTTCGGCGAGTCCCCGGAGCTGATGCTGCTGCACGTCGTGCCCGATCTCGCGGCGTTCGTGATCCCCGGGCTCGCCGATGCGCCGCTGCAGCTGTACAAGCCCGAGCAGATCGTCGCGATGCAGACCAGGCGGCTCGAGCGCGCCGTCGCGCCTGCACGCAAGCAGCTCGAACGCGCCGGACTGAAAGCCGAGACGGTCTGCCTGGTCGGCAACGATGCCGGCGACGAGATCGCCGCGTACGCCAAGCAGAACAAGCTCGACGTGCTCGTGCTTGGTTCGCACGGCCGCGGCGCGTTGAAGTCGGCCGTGCTCGGTTCGGTCGCGACGCGCGTCGCGGCGCAGTGCCGCACGCCGCTGCTGCTGATCAGGGAACCCTGAGCCGGCCGGTTGGTGCGAAACCGCGCCCGACCGGCGCGGGCACTTCGATGTTCCCTCTGTCCGACGGCGGTCCCGGCTGCTCAAGTCGAGCCGCTGACACGCCGAATAGCCGGATGTCGCCCGGACTGGAATCGCCGTGTTCAAGTTCGCCTTCGCTGCGGGCATCGCCTTCGAGTGGCTGTTCGGCGCCGCCGTCGAATCGGTCGCCGGGTTCGGCTTCGCCGCGCTGCGCGCCGTGACGGCCGGCCTGCTCGCCTGGATGGTCCTGGAGGCGGCGCACCTGCTGATCCGCGCGGTGATGACCCTCGACGACCGCGTGTAGCGCGCCGGCGAGGCGGCGGTCCCTCCCGCATTCCTGGGGCTGGCGCGCGGCGTGCGGTGGCCTCGATGCGCAATCCGCCGTAGCCGCCGCGCGATGCGCGGTGTAGCGTGCCCTTCGTTCCCTGACGGACGTCCCGCCCCCGGAACGGAAAGGGCATCGATGGCACCCGTATACGAAGCGCCCGGCGGCGAGGCGCCCCAGGTCGACGCGCTGTTCGATTCGACGTACCGCGAGTTGCGGCAGCTCGCCCGCGCGCGCCTGCGCAGCGGCGGCCGCAACACCTTGCTCGATACGACCGCGCTGGTGCACGAGACGTATCTGAAGCTCGCGGCCAGTCAGCAGGCGCAGTTTCCGGATCGCGCGCGTTTTCTCGTTTATGCAGGGCGGGCGATGCGCTCGATCATCGTCGACTTCGCGCGACAGCGGCTTGCCGACCGCCGCGGCGGCGATGCGGCGCACGTCACGTTCAGTACGCAGCTCGTCGACGGCCAAGTGGCGGGCGAAGCCGAGATCGTGCGCGTGCACGAGGGGCTCGAACAACTGGCGAAGGTCGACGAGAGGATGGCCAAGGTCGTGGAGATGCGCTACTTCGGCGGGTTGACCGAAGCCGAAATCGCCGAAGCGCTCGGCGTGACCGACCGCACCGTGCGGCGCGACTGGGAGCAGGCAAGGCTGTTCCTGGCGGACGCGCTCAAGTAGACGGCGGCCGCCGCGCGGACGACGATGAAGGCGAATTTCGAACTCGATCCCGTGCAGTGGTCGCGGCTGCGCGGACTGCTCGACGAAGCGCTCGCGCTGGCGCCGGCCGAGCGCGCAAACTGGGTCGAACGCCTCGGAACGCCGGACGAGGATCTGAAGCCGCGCCTGCGTGCGCTGCTTGCGCATGCGGCCGGCGACTCTTCGCCGCTCGATACGTTGCCGCACGTCGAGACCGCGCAGTTTTTGGCCGAGCGCGCCCGGCGCGGCGACGCCGCGCTCGCACCCGGTGCCGCGGTCGGCCCGTACCGGCTGATCCGCCTGCTGGGCGAGGGTGGCATGGGCCAAGTGTGGCTCGCGGAGCGCAGCGACATGCTGCACAAGCGCCCGGTGGCGCTGAAGCTGCCGCGGCTGTTTGTTGGGCGGGCGCAGCTGGCCGAGCGGCTGGCGCGGGAGCGCGAGATCCTCGCCACGCTCGAGCACCCGAACATCGCGCGGCTGTACGACGCCGGATTGACGGCCGAAGGCCAGCCGTACCTCGCGCTCGAATACGTCGAAGGCGAAAGGATCGACGGCTACTGCGTGCGCAAGGCGCTCGACGTGGCCGCGCGGCTGCGCCTGTTCCTGCAGGTCGCGCGCGCGGTGGCGCACGCGCACGCGCGCCTGGTCGTGCATCGGGACCTGAAACCGGCGAACATCCTGGTGACCGAAGCCGGCGAGGTGCGTCTGCTCGACTTCGGCATCGCCAAGCTGCTGGAGGACGGCCGCGCGCAGGAGACCGAGCTCACGCAACTGGCCGGCCGCGCGCTCACACCCGACTACGCGGCGCCCGAGCAGGTCCTCGGCCAGCCGATCGGCACCGCCGCCGACGTCTACGTGCTCGGGGTCCTGCTGTTCGAGCTGCTGACGGGCCAGCGCCCGTACAAGCTCAAGCGCGACTCGCGCGCCGCGCTGGAAGAAGCAATCGCGCAGGCCGAGGTCGAGCGGCCGAGCAGCGTGGTCGCTGACGCGAAGCTCAAGCGGCGGCTGCGCGGCGATCTGGACACCATCGTGCTGAAGGCGCTGAAGCGGCTGCCTGCCGAGCGCTACGGCACGGTCGAGGCGTTCGCGGAGGACATCGAACGGCATCTGGATCAGCGGCCGGTGCGGGCGCAGCCGGATTCGGCGAGCTATCGCGCGCGCAAGTTCGTCGCGCGCAACGCGCCGGCGGTCGGCGCGTCGGTCGCCGTGCTGCTCGCGGTGCTGACGGGTGCGACAGTCGCGCTATGGCAGGCGCGCCTGGCGGTCGCGGAGAAGCAGCGGGCGGAGGCAGTGAAGGACTTCATCGCATCGATGTTCCGCGAGGTCGATCCGTTCGCCGTCGAGAGCGAAAAGCCGGTCACCGCGGCCGATCTGCTCGGGCACGCGCAGCAGCGCGTCGACCGCGAGCCCGGCATGGATCCCGCCACGCGGGCCGAACTGCTGACGGTCGTCGGCGCGAGCCTCGCCGGCCTCGGCGAATACCAGCGTGCAGCCGACGTGCTCGCCCAAGCCGTCGAGACATGGCGAACAGCGGCGAGCGCAGACGATCCCCGCGCGCTGCGCGCGCAACTGCAGTGGGCCGACGCCGAGCACAAGCTTGGCAGGACCGAAGCCGCGCGCGAGTGCCTGGCCCGGGTTGCGGCACTGCTCGAAGGCAGCGGCCGCACCGACAGCGAGGAGTTCGTCCGCGCGAAGATCACCGAGGCGACGTTCGAGTTCAGCGAGGGGCGCTTCACGAGCGAGCGCGCGTTCGCCGCAGCGCAGACGGCCGTACGGGTTGCGGAACGCGTGCTGGGGCAACGCAACGATCAGACGATCACCGCCTACCACACGCTGGCGGCCGCACACCGATGGCGCAACGAACTTGCCCAGGCCGCGCGCTACGGCGAGGTGGCCTACCGCGCCGCGCTGGTGCACTTCGGTGACGACGGGCGGCATCCGCGCACGATCCAGATCGAGAACGAGTACGGCCGCGCGCTGGCTGGCGTCGGCCGGCTCGGCGAGGCGGTCGCGCACATGAAGTCCGCTGCGCAGCGGGCGGCGGATGCGTACGGCGCCCGTCACGTGATGGTCCAGCATTTCAAGGGCACGCTGGCCGCCGTGCAGCTCGACTACGGGGAGATCCAGGAGGCGCTCTGCAACCTTACGGAGGCGCTGGCGCAGGACGTCGGTTCGGCAAGGCTCAGTCCCACATACCGGGCGAGCCAGTCGATCGCTTACGCGCGTGCGCTGCTCGCGGCGCGCCGCGCGTCGGAGGCGATCGGACACTACGAGGCGGCGCTGGCGCTGCTCGACCACGCCGGTGCGCATAATCCGAGCGCCCTGTCCAGCGCGGCCGAGCA
>JBKBSH010000169.1:0-5344 GCA_046291795.1 Burkholderiaceae bacterium
CGGGCGGCGCCAGATGCACGTCGACGCGAGCGGCGCGCAGCACGACGCGCGCGTCGAGCCACAGCGCAAGCCGCAGCGCACGCGGATCGAGCGCGGTCGCGCCTTCGCGCCACAGCTGGCGCAGCCGCCATACCAGCGTCAGGTTCAACGACATGCGCCGCTCGATGAAGCAGCGGCCGAGCGCCGCGAGCACGAAGGCGCGGCCGTCGCCTTCGTGCGACACCTGCCAGCCCGCCACGCCGATCGTGTGCGTCAACGTCAGCATCTCGCGGGCCAGCCCTGCGCGCCGGCGCGCCGGCACCGCCTCGGCTTCGGTGCGCTCGGCAGCGCGCAGTACGGTCGGGGGCATCGGGTCGGGCCGTGCGTTCGCGCCGGTCACATTTCCTCGTCGTCGCCCTGCTGGGCGGCCATCTCGGCCTCGTACTCGGCGAGCCAGCGCGGCTTGCGCTTGTCGAGGAAGGCGCGCACGCCCTCGCGCCCGTCGTCGGACGCGCGAATCGCGGCGATGCGTTCGGCCGTGTCCGTCACCAGCGCGTCGTCGATCGGGCGGCCCGCCAGATCGCGCACGAGCTTCTTCGCTTCGCCGACCGCGTGGATGCTCGTGTGCATCAGCGACCCGAGCAGCTCGTTGATCGTCATGTCGAGCTGATCGGGCGGCGTGATGTTGTGGATCAGACCGAGACGGAACGCCTCGCCCGAGTCGAAGCGCTCGGCGGTCAGGAAGTAACGCCGCGCGGCGCGCGCGCCGATCGCGCGGATCACGTACGGGCCGATCGTCGCGGGGATCAGCCCGAGCTTCGTTTCGCTCAGGCAGAAGTTCGCCGGCAGCGCCGCGATCGCGATATCGGCCACCGCGACGAGCCCCATGCCGCCGGCGTACGCGTCGCCGTGCACGCGCGCGATCACCGGCTTGGGACAGTTGTCGATGGTGCGCAGCATGTCGGCGAGCGCGAGCGCGTCGCGCCGGTTGTCCTCGTGCGAGTAGCCGGCCATCCGCCGCATCCAGTCCAGGTCCGCGCCGGCGCAGAACGCGGGGCCCTTCGCCGCGAGAACGATCGCGCGCACGCCCGCGTCGGCGCCGAGCGTCGAGAACGCGCGCGCCAGCTCCGCGATCATCGTTTCGTTGAAGGCGTTGCGCACCTTCTCGCGAGCGAGCCAGAGCACCGCGACGCGGTGGTTGATGGCGAGTTCGAGCGTTTCGTATTCCATGACTGCCTCTGCGTGTCGATTCCGGGCGGACGTTCAGTCCGCCTCACCCATCCGTTTGGCCACTTCTTCGAGCATCACCTCGGTCGCGCCGCCGCCGATCGCCAGGATGCGCGCGTCGCGCGCGAGCCGCTCGATCGCGGCCTCGCGCACGTAGCCGAAGCCGCCGTGAAACTGCTGGCACGTATACACGACTTCATTGACGAGCTCGCCGGTCAAGGCCTTCAGCATCGACACCTCGCGCACGGCGTCGCGGCCCCGATCCATCAGCCACGCGCAGTGATACAGGAAGGTCCGCGCCGCAGCGGTTTTCGCCGCCAGCATCGCGAGGCGCTGGCGGATCGCCTGTCTGTCCCACAACGTCGCTCCGAACGCTTTGCGCGCCCGTACGTGGCGCAGCGCGAGATCGAGCGCGGTTGCGCAGTGCCCGACCGCCATCGCCGCCAGCGCGATGCGCTCGGTCTGGAAGTTGCGCATGATCGCGTAGAAGCCGGCGTTCTCCTCGCCCAGCCGGTTCGCGACAGGAACGCGGCAGTTCTCGAACACCGCTCGGCGGTGTCCGAAGCGAGCCAGCCCTGCTTCTTCAGCGCGCGGCCGACGCGAAAGCCCGGCGTGCCGCGCTCCACCGCGAGGATCGAGATCCCGCGCGAGCCCTTGGCGCGCGGATCGGTCCTCGCCGCGACGAACACGAGGCCCGCATGCACGCCGTTGGTGATGAACATCTTTGCGCCGTCGAGCACGTAATGATCGCCGTCGCGCACCGCGCGCGTGCGGATCGACGCGACGTCGGAGCCGGCGTCGGCTTCGGTCACCGCGATCGCGGTGATCAGCTCGCCCGACAGCATGCCCGGCAGCCAGCGCCGCTTCTGCGCTTGGTTGCCGGCATGCACCAGATGCGGGCCGGCCATGTCGGTGTGCACGAGCACGGTGACGACGAAGCCGCCCGACGTGCAGCGCGCAAGCGCTTCCTGGAAGACGACGTTGGTCACGCGATCCGCCCCCGCGCCGCCGTCGGCCGCCGGCACCGTGAGCCCCAGCCAGCCGAGCGCGCCCATCTCGCGCAGCACTTCGCGCGAAACGAAACCCGCTTCGTCCCACTCGAGCGCGTTCGGCTCGACCTCGCGCTCGACGAAGCGAGCGACCTGGCGGCGCAGCTCGGCGTATTCGGGGCGGTCGTAGATCATCGGCCCCCGCGCATTGGACGGCTTCTCAGCGCACTCCCGATCTGCGCATGGCATCGGAGAAGCGGCGCATTGCGTCTACGAGTTTCTCCTGGATTTCCGGCCATTGTTCTTCACTGGTCAGTCCGCCACACGGGATCAGATACTTGATTCGTGACGCCCGCTTTGTGTCAAGACGCTCCCACAACAAGGGAGCGCCGAAGTCATGCTCGATCTGGTCTTTCTTGGCATGGAACGCATCGAACAACTGCTTGTTCTCCGCAGCGTCACCGGTGTCGATATACAACTCTACGCCGACCCCGTCTTCCATCCAGGCGAGGTAGTTGTAGGAAACGCCGGAACGGATACCGGCACCGGCGCCGAGCCAATGATCCTTGGTGGGCGAGCGCTGAGCGTGCAGCGACAAGCCTCTGTCGCGCGCCAGCTTGAGCAGTTGCTCCCAAAAACGTAGCCGGATCACATGTCGCTCGGCTAAGAGTTTCTTGCTCTTTCCGAAATCCTTCGACTCGGCGCTCGGCGCCACGATGACCGTGAACAGCGGCGCTGGCGGTGAGTCGCCGATCCGGTATGCCGCCAGTCGTACGAGGTAGAAGGCGATATCCTCCGGCGTTGTCTCGTTCAGCCACTGGATCGCGCGAATGTGCTCGGGCCGCGGAGGCCTGCAAATCCAGATCGCGGTCTTGGCGTCCAGGTTGGTCAGATATGTGAGCAGTTTGCCGAGATGATCGTGGTCGGTCGCACTCAACTGGTTCTCGACAACGACTCGCGCGCCGTCTTCGTCTTCAGCGACCAGATCGACCGAAAAAGCACCAACTGGGACCTCGCGCCTAGGGTCACTAAGCGCGACGCTGACGGCCGCTCCAAGCGCATCCAGGTTCTCTTCCAGCCAGGCAGAGAAGCCGAACTCCTCGTGACTCCACAGCTCGCGCAGGGGCACTTCTTCCAGTTTGCCGATTTCGTTCACGTTCGCCGACTCCTTTCGTCGGGCAAATCGCGCTTCGGAGGGCCGTGCACAACACGCGCTGCCGATACGGCGCAACAGGGACTGCGGACGCTACGCGCCCCCGCCGTTAGGGTCGGCTGCGTCGCACCGCTGGCCGATGTCAGCCGCCCATGCAGAAACGGGCCGCTCGCTGGTTCGTAGCGACGTGCGTGGCGCGTGGTGCGGCGGGACACTGTCGAAGCTGCGCCGCATTGACTCCGGCGCTGGATCACGGCCGCCAAAGCGGGGCCAGGCGCACGCGTCGCAGTCTGGCGTCATGCGTCGCGAGCCGCAGCGCACGAGCGCGTGCGGTCGCGACGATGATGCGATCGGCCGGATCTCCTGGTAACGTCGAAGGCAGATCGTGCAGTGTCTGGATCACTTCGACATCGATCGGCACGATCGTCACGACCTCGGGGCCGGCCATTCGCTCGATCCACCCAGCGAAGCCTTCGGTGGGTTGCACGCGCCCCTTCGCCACCAGCATCTGCACTTCCCAGAGGCTGATGGCCGAGATCGCCGGCAGTTCGCGCTCCGCCGCTTCGTCGAGCGCTCGCCGCTCCGCTGCCGACAGCCTGCCCGCGCCGGTCAACCACCAAAGCCAGACGTGCGTGTCGAGCAGGATGCTCAACGCATGGCCTCGAAGTCTTCGTCGCGCAGCACCGACTCGCCAGGTTCGAAATGGCACACGGCCGTTCCCCGCAGCCGTTGCCAGGGTTTCAGCCTTGCGTCCGCTGTGCGCTGTGCCGGCGGCGCCAGCCGCGCGACGACCTTGCCGCGTCGAGTGATTGCGACCGGGCGACCGGTGCGCTCTACGCGCCGGATGATTTCGAGGCACCGCTGCTTGAATTCCGTGACCGAAATGTCCATCCGGCGAGTTTATGTGGACGTTCTGCCGGAGAGCAAGTGGCGCAAGCCCGTCACATCCGGAACACGCCGAACCTCGTCTCCGAAACCGGCGCGTTCAGCGCCGCCGACAGCCCGAGCGCGAGCGTCATGCGTGTATCGAGCGGGTCGATGACGCCGTCGTCCCACAGCCGCGCGCTCGCATAGTACGGGTGGCCCTGGTGCTCGTACTGGGCGAGGATCGGCGCCTTGAACTTCGCCTCCTCCTCCGCACTCCAGGTGCCGCCCTTCGCTTCGATCGCGTCGCGTCTGACCTGCGCCAGCACGCTGGCAGCCTGCTCGCCGCCCATTACGCTGATGCGCGCGTTCGGCCACATCCACAGGAAGCGCGGCGAATACGCGCGCCCGCACATGCCGTAGTTGCCGGCGCCGAAGCTGCCGCCGATGATCAACGTGAACTTCGGCACGTTCGCGCAGGCGACCGCGGTGACCATCTTGGCGCCGTGGCGCGCGATGCCTTCGTTCTCGTATTTCCTGCCGACCATGAAGCCGCTGATGTTCTGCAGGAAGACCAGCGGCACCTTGCGCTGGCAGCACAATTCGATGAAGTGCGCGCCCTTCTGCGCGCTCTCGGAGAACAGGATCCCGTTGTTGGCGACGATGCCGACGGGGATGCCGTGGATCCACGCGAAGCCGGTGACGAGCGTGGTGCCGTAGCGCGCCTTCCACTCGTCGAACTCGGATGCGTCGACGATGCGCGCGATCACCTCGTGCACGTCGTAGGGCTTGCGCACGTCGGTCGGGATGATCCCGTACAACTCGGCCGGGTCGTACTTCGGCTCGCGCGGCTCGCGCAGTTTGAGCGGCGCGGGCTTGACGTAGTTGGTCGTCGCGACGATGCGGCGCGCGAGCGCGAGCGCGTGCGCGTCGTTGGCCGCGAGGTGGTCCGCCACACCCGACAGCCGCGTGTGGACGTCGCCGCCGCCGAGCTCCTCGGCGCTGACGACTTCGCCGATCGCGGCCTTGACCAGCGGCGGGCCGCCGAGAAAGATCGTCCCCTGGTTCTTCACGATGATCGACTCGTCGCTCATCGCCGGCACGTACGCGCCGCCCGCCGTGCACGAGCCCA
>JBKBSH010000170.1:0-5325 GCA_046291795.1 Burkholderiaceae bacterium
ATCACTAGGTTTTCACGCGTGCGGCGCCCCACCCCGCGCGCGTCGCCCTCGAGGGCCGCTTCAGCGGCCCCGACGTGCTCCGCGCGATCGAAGGTCACGTGCTCGCCTCCGCGAAGATCACCGGCACGTACACCTTGAACCCCGGGCTGGCGTGAAGCCGGCTGCGGCGACACTGCTGCTGATCCGCCACGGCGAGACCGCCTGGAACGCCGAGCACCGCATCCAGGGCAGCCTCGACATTCCACTGTCGGCCACCGGCTTCTGGCAGGCCGGGCGGCTTGCCGAGCGGCTCGCCGCCGAGCGCATCGACGCGATCTACGCGAGCGATCTGGCGCGCGCCTGGCTGACCGCCGAGCCGCTCGCCGCTCGGCTCGGACTCGACCTGCGCGCGGACGTGCGGCTGCGCGAGCGCTGCTTCGGCGTGTTCGAGGGCCACACGCTCGACGAGATCGCCGCGCGCTGGCCCGCGGAGTTCGCCGCGTGGCGGGAGCGAGACCCGGCCTGGGCGATGCCCGAGGGCGAATCGGGCGCCGAGTTCATCGAACGCGTCAACGCCGCGCTGCGCGACATCGCGTGCGCCTGGGCGGGCGCGACCGTCGCGGTCTTTGCCCACGGCGGCGTGCTCGACGTCGCGTATCGCACCGCACGCGCGCTCGCTTGGGACGCGCCGCGCGAGCACACGATGGCCAACGCGGCGATCAACCGCATTGCCGCCGCCGCGCCGCCGCTGCGCATGCAGATCCTCGGCTGGGGCGACGTCACCCACCTGTCCGAGGCGCGCGACGAGACCTTGATCTAGGGCCGGCTGCAAGCGCACCGCCTTCGTACACTGCCCCAGTGCGAGTCACGCTCGATCTGGCCCTGACGTTCGCCGCAAGCTTCGGTATCGGCTTGCTGGTCGGCGTCGAGCGCGAGCGCAACCCGCATGCGAAGGCGGGGGTGCGCACCTTCGCGCTGATCGCCGTTCTCGGCACGCTGTGCGCGCTGCTGGCGCGCGAGGCCGGCTCCGGCTGGGTGCTCGGGCTCGGTCTCGCGATCGTCGGCGCGGCGATCGCGGGGGCGTACTTCGCCGACCCGCGCACCACGGTCGACGACTCCGGCACGACGACCGTGATCGCCGCGCTCACCGTCTACGGGCTCGGCGCGCTGAACTACTACGGCGAGCGGGCGCTCGCGGTCGCGCTCGGCGTCGGAATGACCGCGCTGCTGTACTTCAAGGCCGAACTGGAAGGGACCGCGCAAAGGCTCACCGCGCGCGACATCCGTTCGATGCTGCAGTTCGGCGCGGTCAGCCTGGTCGTGCTGCCGCTGCTGCCGAACGAGGCGTTCGGCCCGTACGGCGTGCTCAACCCGTTCCACATCTGGCTGATGGTCGTGCTCGTCTCGGGCGTGAGCCTGGCGGGCTACGTCGCCTGGCGGCTGACGCTCGCGCGCAAGGGGCTCGTTCTCACCGGTTTGCTCGGCGGGCTGGTGTCGAGCACCGCGACCACGCTCGTGTACGCGCGCCACGCGCGCCAAGCGACCCACACGCCGGCGGCGTCGCTGGTGGTGATCGTGCTCGCCAACGCGACGATGCTCGTGCGCGTGCTGCTGATCGTCGCGATCGTCGCGCCGCGCGCGGCGCCGGCGATCGCCGTGCCGATCGGGCTGGCGTTGCTCGCGGGCGTGCCCGCGATCGCGCTGCGCTGGCGCTCGGTCGGCGCCGAAGCGGGCGACGGTGGCGACGAGTATCGCAACCCGACCAATCTGCTCGCTGCGCTCGCTTTCGGCGCGCTGTACGCGGCGATCCTCGTCGTTTCGGCCTGGCTGTCCGACAGGGTCGGGGCGCAGGGGGTCTACGGGCTGGCGGTCGTGTCCGGGCTGACCGACGTCGACGCGATCACGCTGTCGGCGCTGCAGCTTTTCAACACCGGCACGCTGCCGGCGGTCGCCGCCGCGACGGCGGTCTCGCTCGCGGTCGGCGCCAACCTCGTGCTGAAGTCGCTGCTGGTCTACGGCGCCGGCGGACGCGCGGTCGGACTCGCCACGATGGTCGCTTTCGCCGGCCCGCTCGCAGGTCTGGCCGGCGGTGTCACACTGCTGCGCTGGCCGGGCTGACGGGCGGCGCGTACCGGCTGGCATAATTTCCGCGCCGTCCCGACCTGCGCGACTGGCGAATCGAAGAGTGCAAACGCCCGGGAAGCGCAGGCCCTTTCGAGCCGCTCGCCTGGGCCCGATGGCAAGTGACCCGCTCCACTTGCAACCGCGCCCCAGGAGGAATCCATGTTCAGCCGCAGCACACACACCATCGCCAACGTCGACCCCGAACTGTGGGCCGCGATCACCGCCGAGAACACGCGGCAGGAAGAACACATCGAGCTGATCGCGTCCGAGAACTACGCGAGCCCCGCGGTCATGGCCGCGCAGGGCACGCAGCTCACCAACAAGTACGCCGAAGGCTATCCGGGCAAGCGCTACTACGGCGGCTGCGAACACGTCGACGTCGCCGAGACGCTCGCGCTCGAACGGGTCAAGCAGCTCTTCGGCCTGCCGACGATCGAGATCGCCGCCAACGTGCAGCCGCACTCGGGCGCCCAGGCCAACGAAGCGGTGTTCCTCGCACTGCTCACACCCGGCGACACGATCATGGGCATGAGCCTCGCCGAAGGCGGGCATCTGACGCACGGCATGGCGCTGAACATGAGCGGCAAGTGGTTCAAGGTCGTCAGCTACGGGCTGAACGAGCGCGAGGAAATCGACTACGACGCGATGGAGCAGCTCGCGCACCAGAAGCGGCCGAAGCTGATCATCGCCGGCGCGTCGGCGTACTCGCTGCGCATCGACTGGGCGCGCTTCGCCCGCGTCGCGCGCGACATCGACGCGCACTTCATGGTCGACATGGCGCACTACGCCGGACTGATCGCCGCGGGGCTGTATCCGAGCCCGGTGCCGTACGCCGACGTGATCACGTCGACCACGCACAAGACGCTGCGGGGACCGCGCGGCGGGCTGATCCTGATGAAGCCGCATCTGGAAAAACAGATCAACAGCGCGGTGTTCCCGGGCCTGCAGGGCGGCCCGCTGATGCACGTGATCGCGGCCAAGGCGGTCGCGTTCAAGGAGGCGCTCGCGCCCGAGTTCCGCGCCTACCAGCAGCAGGTCGCGACCAACGCGCGCGTGATGGCCGAGACGCTGGCCAGGCGCGGGCTGCGCATCGTCAGCGGCCGCACCGAAAGCCACCTGATGCTGGTCGACCTGCGCGCCAAAGGCATCACCGGAAAAGATGCGGAAGCGGTGCTCGGCCAGGCGCACATCACCGTCAACAAGAACGCGATCCCGAAGGACCCGGAAAAGCCGATGGTCACCAGCGGAATCCGCATCGGCTCGCCGGCGATGACCACCCGCGGCTTCCGGGAAGCCGAGGCCGAACAGACCGCGAACCTGATCGCCGACATCCTCGACGACCCGCGCGACCCCGCCACGGTCGCGCGGGTGCGCGAGGAAGTGGGCCGGCTTGCGCGCAGGTTCCCGGTCTATGGGTGAGCGCGGCGCGCCGCGCGCAGCGCCCAGCGGACGCGATCGGCGATCTGGTTGGCGCAGTCCGACATGAAGTGCCCCTTCTGCAGCCATGCCGACACGCAGGTGATCGACTCGCGCGCGTCCGATGAAGGCGCGACGATCCGCCGCCGCCGGCGCTGCCTGTCTTGCGAAAAGCGCTTTACCACCTACGAACGAGTCGAGCTGGCGCTGCCGACGATCGTCAAGCGCGGCGGCAGCCGCGTGGACTACGATCGCGAAAAGCTGCGTGCGTCGATGCTGCTGGCGCTGCGCAAGCGCCCGGTGCCGCGCGAGGCCGTCGACGACGCGATCGGCCGCATCGAGGACAAGCTGTTGTCTTCCGCGCAGCGCGAGATCAAGAGCGAAAAGCTCGGCGAGCTGGTGATGCGCGAGCTCAAGCGCCTCGACAAGGTGGCCTACATCCGATTCGCGTCGGTCTACCGGAGTTTCGAAGATGTCGACGAGTTCGCCGAAGTGGTCAAGGAAGTCCGCCCGCCGCGCAAGCGGCGTTCCTAGCGCCGCGCTCGCGGCCGTCGCGGCGGCGCTGCTCGCGGCGTGCGGCAGCGGCGGCGGCGACGCGAGCATCGGGCTGCCGCCGGGGCAGGGGCCGATCGACTGGGGGCCGGTTGTGACGCTGGCGACGAATGCGACCGCGGCGACCGCGCCCGCTGCAACGATCGACGGCAACGGGCTCGCGTCGGTGCTGTGGAGCCAGATCGGCATGCCGCTGCCCGGCGGAGGGGTCGGTGCGGTGCCCCTGGTCGGCGCTGCCGACAGCAGCAGCGCAACGACGTTCGGCGCAGCCCAGGCGATCGAACTCTCGGCAGGGTTCGGTGCGGCCGATCAGGTCGGCGACCTCACCGCGCGAACCGGGGCGAGCAATACGGCCGTTTGGCGGCGCCGGCTCGCATCGAACAACAGCACGCAGATCGGCAGTGCGGTTCGCGAGGCGGGCGCTTGGGGAACCGAGAACATCGCTTCGCGTCCCGTCGGCGCATTGGCCCAGGAACTGGCGCACGCGGTCAACGCTGCGGGGACCCGGGTCGCCGTCTGGACCGAGGTCGATGTGATCAACAACGGCGTCCGGCGTGTCCAGCTGTCCGTGCGGACGGGTTCAGCCGGTTGGACGTCCGCTCAGTCGGTCAGCGGCACCGCGCAGGACGCTTCGCAACCTTCGGTGGCCATCGACTCGGCCGGCGTGGCGATGATCGTCTGGCGCCAGGGGGCTGCCTCGGGAGTGTTGCGGGCGCGCGGCTACAACACGGCGACCGGACAGTTCGGCAACGAACTCGAAGTCGACCCCGGGCAGTTCACGAACGACATGCGCAATCCGCGCGTCGTCGCGCTCGCGCCCGGCAGTTTCCTCGCGACCTGGGAGCAGGCCGGTGGCGGTGGCGCGTACGACCTGCGCGCGAACACCGGTACGGCGACCGCTTGGCAGAACGTCGCCGCAACGTTGGAGCTCGGCGCCGGCACCGTCGATCAGTCGCTCGTCGTCGCCGGCCCCGGTGCGACCGCCTACGCCGTCTGGCGTCAGAACGGCGCCATCTTCTTCGGCCGCTATGCAGCCGGGACGTGGTCCGTCGCGCGTCAAGTCAGCGGCACCGCGGTGAGCCATACCCCGCGCGTCGCCGTCGCCGGCAACGGCAACGCGATCTTCCTCTGGTTGCAGACGCCCGCGGGTGGGGGATTCGACGATCTCTTCTATGCGACCTTCACCGCGTCGAACAGCACCATCTCAAGCGCCTTCCAGCTCGACACCGAGGCGACCGGCGCCGCCGCGTCGCC
>JBKBSH010000171.1:0-5309 GCA_046291795.1 Burkholderiaceae bacterium
AGCGGATCACGATGGCGACGAAGGTACGTTCGTATAATGCCGCAGCCCTCGACGTTGCGGCGCGGCCAACGCCGTGCGTCGCGTGCGCGGCGCGCACCGCTTTGCGCTTTCCCACTCTTCCCGGCTGCTCCCATGAAAGTGCTCACGCTCGAAGCTCTGGCCCGCGAAGGCAAATTGCGCGGCAAACGCGTCTTCATCCGTTCGGATCTGAACGTGCCGCTGGACGACGCCGGCAATATCACCGAGGACACGCGAATCCGCGCGTCGGTACCCGCGATCAGGCTCGCGCTGGACGCCGGCGCCGCGGTGATGGTGACTTCGCATCTGGGGCGGCCGACCGAAGGCGAACTCAAGCCCGAGGATTCGCTCGCGCCGGTTGCGAAGCGGCTCGCCGAACTGCTCGGCCGCACCGTGCCGCTGAAGCAGAACTGGGTCGACGGCGTCGAAGTCGCGCCCGGCGAAGTCGTGCTGCTCGAGAACTGCCGCGTCAACAAGGGCGAGAAGAAAAACAGCGACGAGCTCGCCCGGAAGATGGCCGGGCTGTGCGACGTCTACGTCAACGACGCGTTCGGTACCGCGCATCGCGCGGAGGCGACCACGCACGGCATCGCGAAATACGCGCCGATCGCGTGCGCGGGCCCGCTGATGGCCGCCGAGATCGAGGCGCTCGGCAAGGCGCTCGACAATCCCAAGCGTCCGCTGCTGGCGATCGTCGCCGGCAGCAAGGTGTCGACCAAGCTCACGATCCTGAACAACCTCGCGCAGAAGGTCGATCAGCTGATCGTCGGCGGCGGCATCGCCAACACCTTTTTGCTCGCCGAGGGTTTCAAGGTCGGCAAGTCGCTTTGCGAGCCGGACCTCGTTCCCGAGTGCAAGAAGGTGCTCGCCACGCTCGCCGAAAAAGGCGGAACGCTGCCGCTGCCGATCGACGTGGTCGTCGCGAAGGAATTCTCCGCGACGGCGCCGGCGACGGTCCGCCGCGCCGACGCGGTGCAGCCCGACGAGATGATCCTCGACGTCGGCCCGCAGAGCGCGCTCGCACTCGTGCACGGGATCAACGGCGCGGGGACGATCATCTGGAACGGTCCGGTCGGCGTGTTCGAGTTCGACCAGTTCGCCGAAGGGACGAAGCAGATCGCGCTCGCGATCGCGCAGGCCACCGTCAACGGCGCGTTTTCGATCGCTGGCGGCGGCGACACGCTCGCCGCGATCGCCAAGTACCACATCGCCGACCGCGTGAGCTACATCTCGACCGGAGGCGGCGCTTTCCTGGAATTCCTCGAGGGCAAGACGCTTCCGGCGATCGAGATCCTCGAGCGGCGGGCGCAGGGCTGAGCCGATGCCGCGTTCGACCAAGATCGTCGCCACCCTCGGCCCGGCGTCGAGCGATCCGCTCGTGCTCGAGCGCATGCTCACCGCGGGCGTCGATGTCGTGCGGTTCAACTTCTCGCACGGAACGGCCGACGATCATCTCGCCCGCGCGAAGCTCGTTCGCGAAGCGGCGCGCGTGTGCGGGCGCGAGGTCGGCATCATGGCCGACCTGCAGGGACCGAAGATCCGCATCGGCAAGTTCGAAGGCGGCCAGGTCGAACTGCGCACGGGCCAGCGTTTCGTCCTCGACGGGGGCTGCGAGCTCGGCAACGCCGAGCGCGTCGGACTCGACTACAAGGATCTGCCTCGCGACGTGCGCGCCGGCGACGTGCTGCTGCTGAACGACGGACTGATCGTGCTCGACGTCGAGCGCGTCGAGGGCTCCGAGATCCACACGACGGTGCGCATCGGCGGGGTGCTGTCGAACAACAAGGGCATCAACAAACAGGGCGGAGGGCTGTCGGCGCCCGCGTTGACCGCGAAGGACGTGCGCGACATCGAAACGGCGATGGAGTGCGGCGCGGACTACGTCGCGGTGTCGTTCGTCAAGAACCGCACCGACGTCGAAATGGCGCGGCAGCTCGCGACGATCGCCGGCGAGAAGCACGGAATCCGCCCGCAGATCATCGCCAAGATCGAGCGCGCCGAGGCGATCCCCGTGCTGCGCGAGATCCTCGCCGCCGCAGACGGCATCATGGTCGCGCGCGGCGACCTGGCGGTCGAGGTCGGCGTGGCCGCTGTGCCGGCGCTGCAGAAGCGCATGATCAAGATGGCGCGCGAGACCAACAGGCTTGCGATCACCGCGACGCAGATGATGGAGTCGATGATCCACAACCCGGTGCCGACGCGCGCCGAGGTGAGCGACGTCGCCAACGCGGTGCTCGACGGCACCGACGCGGTGATGCTGTCGGCCGAAACCGCAGCGGGCAAGTACCCGGTCGAGGTCGTCGAGACGATGGCTTCGATCGTCGAGGAGGCCGATCGGTCCGAGGCGGTCGTGCTCGACACGCAGTTTCTCGATCGGACCTTCACGCGCGTGGACCAGTCGATCGCGTACGGCGCGCTGTTCACGGCGTTTCACCTGCGCTGCGCGGCGATCGTCGCGCTGACCGAGTCGGGTTCGACCACGCTGTGGATGAGCCGGCACGACATCGACATCCCGATCTACGCGCTGACGCCGAGCGTGACGACACAGCGGCGGCTCGCGCTGTACCGCAACGTGCGTCCGCTGCACTTTCCGACCGGGCAGGAGCGCGACGCGGCGCTGGCCGCCGCCGAGAAGCTGCTGCTCGATCTGGGGTGCGTCAAGCGCGGCGACCTGATCGTGCTGACCTGCGGCGAACCGATGGGTCAGGCCGGCGGCACCAACACGCTGAAGATCGTCCGCGTGGGTGGGGCCTGATCGGGATCGTGCCGATCCGCGCAGTCCGGCCCCGGTCCACGCAGTGACCGACGTTGCACGCGTCGGCGCACGCCGCCATTGCCGTCGGCGATGCGGGTGCGCGCCTCGTTCGTGAAACCCTTCGTTCTCGCCGCGGCGCTCGCCCTCGCGGCATGCGGCACGCTGCGCGAACGGCCGCCGTCGGGTCCGGTCGACTTCCCGGCTCGGCTCGCGCCGGTGTCGCACGCGGCGCTGTCGCCGGTCTACGACACCGCGGACAAGCGCGCGGCGACGCTGCAGCGCGTCTGGCAACTCGTCGCCGATCGCTATTACGACCCTTCGTTCAACGGCTTCGACTGGGCCGCGGCGCGCGAAAGGCACCTGCCGGCCGCGCTCGCAGCGACGAGCGACGCGCAGTTGTATCGAGCGCTCAAGGCGATGGTGCGCGAGTTGCGCGACTCGCACTCGGTCGTGCTGACCGCGAAGGAAAGCGCCGATCGGCGCCGCTATGTCGCGCCGCAGACGGGGGCTGCGCTCGGCATCGTCGAAGGACGGGCCGCGGTGGTCGCGGTCGAGGCCGACTCGCCGGCGGCGCGCGCCGGCGTGCGCGCAGGCGACGTGGTGGTCGCGCTGAACGGCACGCCGCTCAATGAGGCGTTCTTCGCGCGCGAGTCGGCGGCCGTCGACGACACCGGCGAAGCGAGCGTCGCGCCGTCGCTGCCGCGCGACCCGGCCGAGGCCGAACGCGGGCGCCGCCTGCGCGCAGTGCAGCGATTGCTGCGCGGCGCGCCCGACGCGCCGCCGCCGGCGCTGCGGCTCGCGCTGCAGCGCGCGGCGGACTCGGCGCCGATCGAACTCGATCTTCCGGTCGTGCCGATCAGTGCGCCGCCGCGCGTGGAGTTGACCCGGCTCGACGACGGCATCGCCGTGCTGAAGCTCACGCGCTTTGCGGCCGATGTGCGCGCCGAACTGCGCCGCGCGGTCGAGCAGCTTGCCGACGCCGATGCGCTGATCCTCGATCTGCGCGGCAACACCGGCGGCGACTATGCGATGTACACGTGGTTCGCGGCGCAGTTCATGACCGCGCCGCGCGAGGTCCTGACCAGCGTGCGGCGCGAAGGCGCGGGCCAGCGCCGTTCGGCGGTGGTGCTCGGGCCTTCGGCACAAGCGTTCGCCGGGCCGATCGCGGTACTGACCGACCGCCGCACCGCGAGCGCATCCGAGCTGATGGCCATCACGCTCGTCGAACAGCGCAACGCGATCACGGTCGGCGAGTCGACCTGCGGCTGCGTCGTCGCGGTGCGCACCGAATACGTGCTGCCCGACGGCGGCGGCCTTCGCATCGCCGAAACCGGATTCGTTTCGGCACGCGGCCGCAGGATGGAGGGCGAACCGCTCGCGCCGACCCGGCTCGTGCTGCCCACGTTCTCCGATCTGCGTGCCGGCCGCGATCCGGTGCTCGAAGAAGCGCGGCGACTGTTGAAGGAGCGCTTGCGCAGGCCATAGCGTTCGGCCGAGCGGGCGACTCGATCGCGGCGCGTTGCGAAAACTCCCGCGCGCAAGCGCGCGGCCCCTTTGCGAAACGGCGTTGGCCGGTGCGCACGAACGCCCTTCGAAAGAAGGGCAAGGGGGATTCGACGGCCTTCGCAGCCGTGACGACGCATCGAAACGCCGCGTTCGTACTTACCCTTCCTGCGCGACCGGCGGCCGTCGCCCGGTGCGCCGCGCGCCTAGAATGTCGCATTGACGGCATGTCCGCACGGACACATCACACAGGAGGGAAGCCATGGCGCTCGTCTCGATGCGTCAGTTGCTGGATCACGCGGCCGAAAACGGCTACGGGGTGCCGGCGTTCAACGTCAACAACCTCGAGCAGGTGCAGGCGATCATGGAGGCCGCGAAGGAAACCAACGCGCCCGTGATCATGCAGGCGTCGGCCGGCGCGCGGAAGTACGCCGGCGAGTTGTTCCTCAAGCATCTGATCCAGGCCGCGGTCGAGTCGTACCCCGACATCCCGATCGCGATGCACCAGGATCACGGACAGAGCCCCGCGGTGTGCGAGTCGGCGATCAAGCTCGGGTTCACTTCGGTGATGATGGACGGGTCGCTGAAGGAAGACGGCAAGACCGTCGCGGACTACGAATACAACTGCCGGGTGACGAAGCAGGTCGTCGACATGGCGCACGCGGTCGGCGTGTCGGTCGAGGGCGAACTGGGCGTCCTCGGCTCGCTCGAAACGATGCGCGGCGACAAGGAGGACGACCACGGCGCCGAAGGGACGATGACCCGCGAGATGCTGCTGACCGATCCAGAGCAGGCGGCCGATTTCGTCCGGCGCACGCAGCTCGACGCGCTGGCGATCGCGATCGGAACGAGCCATGGCGCCTACAAGTTCACGCGCAAGCCGACCGGCGAGATCCTCGCGATTGAGCGCATCAAGGAGATCCATCGCCGCATCCCGAACACGCACCTGGTGATGCACGGATCGTCTTCGGTGCCGCAGGAGCTGCTGGAGCAGATCCGCAGTTATGGCGGCCGGATGAAGGAGGCCTACGGC
>JBKBSH010000172.1:0-5300 GCA_046291795.1 Burkholderiaceae bacterium
GCGATCGGCCGCGCGTATACTGCGCGCCTTCTTTCGGCGGGCCCGCCCCCGCTCGCCGCGCGCCGGGCCCGCCGGAATGCGGGTCTGGAGAGCGGGGACGACCGGATCGGCTCCGCGCAAGGCTGCGCCGAATTGAGACTGAATTGGACGTTTTCCCGCGGCATCGCCACGATCCTCCACGTCTAGCGTGACTGCCTGATCCGGCTGCCCGCCGCCGTTGCCCGCTTCGCAATCGCGTTCCGATGAACCTGATCTCGCGACTGTTGCCCGTTTCGAATGTGCTGCTCGACCTGCACGCGTCCAGCAAAAAGCGGATCTTCGAGCAGGCCGGCCTCCTGTTCGAGAACAATCAGGGTATCGCCCGCGCGACGGTCTTCGACAGCCTGTTCGCGCGCGAGCGGCTCGGCTCGACGGCACTCGGACAGGGCGTGGCCATTCCGCACGGTCGGATCAAAGGGCTGAAGGAAGCGGTTGCCGCGTTCGTGCGCCTGGCCGAGCCGGTGCCTTTCGACGCGCCCGACGGACGCCCGGTGCAACTGCTGATCTTCCTGCTCGTTCCGGAGCAGGCCACGCAGCAGCATCTGGACATCCTGTCGGAGCTCGCGCAAATGCTGTCCGACAAACCGTTTCGCGAGCGCCTGCTGACGGTCTCCGACCCGGCGGCGGTGCACGCGCTGCTCGCCAGCTGGGAGCCGGTCCGCCCGGCCGCGTAAGTCCGCAGCACGCCAGGCCCGCGGGCCGTTATCCTCGCGGCATGGTCACCCTCGAAAACCTCGTCGAAGACACCCGCGACTCGCTCGCTCTGCAGTGGCTCGCCGGCCGCGCGCGTGCGGGTCAGGCGCTGCCCGAAACCGGCGCCGCCAACGTCGCGACGTCGGACCTGGTCGGCCACCTGAACCTGATCCATCCGAACCGCCTGCACGTCCTCGGCGCGCCCGAGGTGCGGTACATCGCGCGGATGGACGCGGCGCGCATCGAGCACTACTCGAACGAGCTGATCGCGGGCGGTCCGCTCGGACTGATCGTCGCCGAAGGACTCGCCGTGCCGCCCGGGCTGCTCGCCGCCGCCGAGCGCGCCGCATTGCCGGTGCTCGCGACGAACGTGCCCGCTGCGCAGGTCATCGATGTGCTGCGCATCTACCTCGCGAAGGTCCTCGCGGCGCACTGCACGATGCACGGCGTGTTCATGGACGTACTCGGCATGGGCGTGCTGATTTCCGGCGAATCGGGCGTCGGCAAGAGCGAGCTGGGCCTCGAGCTGATCAGCCGCGGCCACGGGCTGGTCGCCGACGACGTGGTCGACTTCGCGCGCGTGGCGCCCGACACGATCGAGGGCCGCTGCCCGCCGCTGCTCGCCAATCTGCTCGAGGTGCGCGGATTGGGCTTGCTCGACATCCGCGTGATCTTCGGCGAAACCGCCGTGCGGCGGAAAATGAAGCTGCGGCTGATCGTCGAACTGCGCCGCCACAGCGCCGCCGAGATGATGGAGCGGCTGCCGCTCGCGGGAACGACCGAAGAAGTGCTGGGGCTGCCGATCCACAAGGTCGTGATCCCGGTCGCCGCCGGGCGCAACCTCGCGGTGCTGCTCGAAGCGGCGGTGCGCAATACGATCCTGAAGTTGCGCGGCATCGACACGATGGCCGAGTTCCAGGCGCGCCAGCGGCAAGCCATGGAAGGAGGCTGACGGCGGTCGCGTCAACGCCGCCGTCCGTCGCGGCGTTACGAACCGGCCGGCAGCGGACGGACCGCGCGCCTTGTCGGCACCCCTAACTCACGGAGGAGAACACGATGATCAGGAACGTTGTGCTTGCCGCTTTGCTCGCCCTTCCGCTGATGGCGCACGCGGCCGAGGAGAAGAAAAAACTGACGCCGCAGCAGGAGAAGATGGCGGCCTGCAACAAGCAGGCCGCCGAGAAGAACCTCAAGGGCGACGAACGCAAGAAGTTCATGTCCGAGTGCCTGTCGGCGGTGAAGAAGACGCAGCAGGAAAAAATGGCGGCGTGCAACAAGCAGGCCGGCGAGAAGAACCTCAAAGGCGACGAGCGCAAGAAGTTCATGTCCGAGTGTCTGCGCGGCTGAACGCGCAGCGCGATCGGTCGAGGGCGCGGGACTCCCGCGCCCTTTTTCGCTTCGGGAACGCACGCGCCGCCGCCCGCCGCCGCTTCGCAGCCGTGCAAGAATGCCGGCCATGCGCGTGGTCCTGGTCACCGGCATGTCCGGCTCCGGCAAGTCGGTCGCGATCCGGCTGCTGGAGGACATCGGCTACTACTGCGTCGACAACCTGCCGCTGCGATTCCTCGGCGACGTGTGCGGCTACCTGTCCGCAACCGGCCATCGCGACCTCGCGGTGTCGATCGATGCGCGATCCGAGGCGTCGCTCGCCGACCTGCCCCGGATCGTCGACGCGCTGCGCGCCGCGCGCCACGACGTCAAGGTGCTGTTCCTGACGGCGTCGACGCAGGCGCTGGTGCAGCGCTACTCCGAGACCAGGCGCCGTCACCCGCTGTCGCAGCGGCTCAAGAAGGACGATCGCGAACCGACGCTGACCGAATGCATCGACGCCGAGCGCGAGCTGCTCGCACCGCTCGAGACGGTCGGTCACATCATCGACACCGGCGGACTGCAACCCACGACGCTGCGCGTGTGGGTGCGCGATTTCGTCGACAGCCCGCCCACGCAGCTGACGCTCGCGTTCGAGTCGTTCGCCTTCAAGCGCGGCGTTCCGGTGACGGCGGACTTCGTGTTCGACGTACGCAATCTGCCGAACCCCCACTACGACCCGCAACTGCGTCCGCTCACGGGCCTGGACGCGCCGGTGGCCGAGTACCTCGCGGGCTCGCCCGACGTTCGCCAGATGATCGACGACATCGCGTCATTCATCGAACGCTGGCTGCCGAGCTACACGGCCGACAATCGCCACTACCTGACCGTCGCGGTCGGCTGCACCGGAGGCCAGCATCGATCGCCGTACGTGGTCGAGCAGCTCGCACGCCGGTTCGCCGCGCGCGACCACGTGCTGGTGCGCCACCGGGTCATCGACAGGCTGTGATGCAGATTCCCCTCTTTCCGCTGAACACGGTGCTGTTCCCGGGCGGTGTGCTTCCGCTGCGAATCTTCGAGGCACGCTACATGGACATGGTTCGCGACTGCATGCAGGCAGACGCGCCGTTCGGTGTGTGCCTGATCACCCGAGGCGCCGAAGTCGGCCGGCCGGCGCACACCGAAGCGGTCGGCTGCCTCGCGTCGATCCGCGCCTGGGACATGAAACAGCTCGGACTTCTGCACCTGCGCACCGTGGGCACGCAGCGCTTCCGCATCCAGCGTTCGCACGCGCAGGCCAACGGACTCGTCCTCGGCGAAGTCGACCTGATCGACCCCGACGAGGACCTGCCGATCGAACCCGGACACAAACCGTGCGCCGATCTGCTTGCGCGCATCATCGACGACCTCGGCGCGCAGATCGCCGAGAACCGGCGCACCTCGGGCGACGACGGCGACGTGCTCGGCGCAATGCCCTTCGACACGCCGTTCCGCATGGACTCGAGCGTCTGGGTCGGCAACCGTCTGTGCGAAGTGCTGCCGGTGCCGCTGAAGGCGAAGCAGAAGCTGATGGAGCTGGACGACGCGCACGCCCGGCTGGAAATCGTCTCGCAGTACCTGCGGCAGCATGCGGTGCTGAAGTAAGCGGAACCATGCCTCGCATTCCTTACCAGCCTGCCGATCTGACGGAGCCTGCCGAACTCCTCGCGGCGATCCGCGCGCGGCGCGGCGGCGGCCTGCTCAACCTCGACCGCATGCTGCTGCACAGCCCGCCCTTCGCGGCGGGCTGGAATGCGCATCTGCGCGCGGTACGCACCGAGCTCGCGCTCGACGCGAGGCTGCGCGAGCTGGCGATCTGCGCGGTCGCGGCGCTCAATGGCGCCGAATACGAATTCGGGCATCACGCGCCGGAGTTCGTCAAAGCCGGCGGCAGCGCGGCGCAAGTCGAAGCGCTGCGCGATCCCGATTCCGCCCGCAACGACACCGCTTTGTTCGACGCGGTCGAACGCGCCGCGATTGCGCTGACCATCGAGATGACGCGCAGCGTCGTCGTGGGCGACGCGACCTTCGAAGCGGTGCGGCGCGGGTTGGGCGACCGCTGCACCGTCGAGCTCGTGGGAACGATCGCGACCTACAACATGGTGTCGCGTTTCCTCGTCGCGCTCGGCGTCGACCCGGAGTGATCAGTCGCCGGCCTTGATCTCGTTGTCGCGGACCGCCTTTGCGCACCGATCGATCTGCCCGCGGACGAGGGGATCGACGCTCTCGGTTTCCCTGACGCTGCGCCGGCAGGGTGTCCCTTTCGCGCCGCCCGCGGCGTGGCGAGCGCGGCACCCACGTCGCGCAGCAGCCGACGGATCGGCGCCGGCAGCGCCTCGGTCTCGACTTCCGCGAGCGGCAGCCAGACCACGCCGGGCTCGGCCGCGCGCGGCGCGATTCGCGCGAGGCGAACGACGTGCGGCGTGAACTCCAGCGTGAAGTGCGTGAAAGCGTGGCGGCGCGTCGGCAGCCGCCTGACGCGCGCGCCGGGGTCGCCCAGCGCCCGTGCCGCCGCGCGCAACTGCGCGACGGTGGCGAACTGCGGCGGCGCGAGCAGCCCGCCCCATAGGCCCGCGGCGGGTCGCTCCTCGACGAGAATCGCGCCGTCGTGCACGGCCACCAGCAGTTGCGCGCGCCGCGTCGGCGTCGGCTTGCGCGGGCGCGGCGCGGGCAGCTCGGCCACGCGCCCGTCGCGCCGTGCCACGCACGTCGATGCCACCGGACACGAGTCACAGCGAGGCCGCGCGCGCGTGCATACGGTCGCGCCCAGGTCCATCAGACCCTGCGTGTACGCGGGCATCTCGCGCCGCTGCGGCAGCAGCCCGGCTGCGAGCGCCCAGAGGCGGCGCTCGACCGCGGCCGCACCCGGGAAACCTTCGATGCCGAAGTGCCGCGCGAGCACGCGCCTGACGTTGCCGTCGAGGATCGCGGCACGCTCGCCGAAGCACAACGCCGCGATCGCCGCAGCGGTCGAGCGGCCGATGCCGGGCAGCTTGGCCAACGCCTGCGCATCGCGCGGGAATTCTCCGCCGAACTCGGTCGCGACGCGACGCGCGCACGCGTGCAGGTTGCGCGCGCGGCTGTAGTAGCCGAGCCCGGCCCAAAGCCGCATCACGTCCGCCAGCGGCGCGGCCGCCAGCGTCGCCACGTCGGGGAAGCGCGCGAGAAAACGCGCGTAGTAGCCGACGACGGTCGCCACCTGCGTCTGCTGCAGCATGATC
>JBKBSH010000173.1:0-5300 GCA_046291795.1 Burkholderiaceae bacterium
AGCCACGCGCGCTTGTAGGGCGTGAACACTGTGTAGGGCCTGCCGGCGGCGCTGAGCACCTCGTCCTTCTCGAAGATCACCTGGTCCTTGAAGGTCAGCAGGCGTCGCCCGTCCGCGGCGAGCGCGCTCGCCACCTGCGTATCGCGCGCGATCGCCGCGGGCTCGTAGTCGCCGTTGGCGAACACCGCATCGACCTGCAACTCGGCCGCGAGCCGCGGAATCTCTTCGGTTGCAAAGCCGTGGCGGGCGACGAGCGCGCCGCCGCGGCTGCGCAGCGCCTCGTCGACCTCGAGCAATGCGGCATGGATGAACTCGACGCGGCGATCGGCGGTGGCGCCTTCGGCGAGCAGCTCGTCGAGGATCGCCCGGTCGAAGACGAACGCGCAGTACACACGGCGCGCCTGCCTGAGCGCGTGGTACAGCGCCGCATGGTCGGAAAAGCGCAGATCGCGCCGGAACCAGACGAGGGCGGAGTCCATGCAGGCTCGGATTGCGGATCGAGAAAGCCACGATCGGGCGCGGCGATTGTGCCTTGGCGCGGCGCCGCAGGCCCGATGGCCTTGCCGACCGCGCGGCCGGCATCCCGGGCGCATCGGCACAGACTAGAATCCGCTCATGCCCGACCAGCCGCAGATGAACCTGACGCATCAGTTCCTGATCGCGATGCCGACGATGGCGGATCCCAACTTCGCCGGGTCGGTCGTCTACGTCTGCGAGCACAACGAGCGCGGCGCGCTCGGGCTGGTGATCAACCGGCCGACCGAGCTGACGCTCGCCAACCTGTTCGACAAGATCGATCTGAAGCTGGAGATCGCACCGTGGAAGGACGAGCCCGTGTACTTCGGCGGGCCGGTGCAGACCGAACGCGGCTTCGTGCTGCACGTGCCCCGCGGCGAATACGGCTCCACCCTCGCCGTCGGCGACGACATCGGTCTGACCACCTCGAAAGACGTGCTCGAAGCGGTGGCCGAAGGCAACGGACCGCAGAAGCTGCTGGTCACGCTCGGCTACTCGGGCTGGGGCGCCGGGCAGCTCGAAAACGAGATCTCGCAGAACGCGTGGCTGACCGTCGGCGCAACCACCAAAGTGATCTTCGAGACCCCCGTCGAGGAGCGTTTCGCCGCTGCACTCGCGCTGCTCGGCATCGACGGGACGCAGCTTTCGCTGCTGGCGGGACATGCCTGAGCCGATGCGGGCCGTCGCGCACTCGCCCGCAGCCCGCCGCGCCGCCGTTTCCGTTCCGATGACCGACGAGGTCGTGCTCGGCTTCGACTTCGGCGCGCGCCGAATCGGCGTGGCGATCGGCAACACGCTGACTCGCGAGGCACGGCCGCTCGCGATCGTCGACGCCGACGGCGAAGCGCGGTGGGCGCGCATCGCCGCGCTGATCCAGGCGTGGCAGCCGGCGCGGCTCGTGGTCGGCATCCCGCGCCACCCCGACGGCGCCGCGCACGAGATGACGCTGCGCTGCGAGCGCTTCGCGCGCCGGCTCGAAGGACGCTACCGCCTGCCGGTCGCGCGCGTCGACGAGCGCTACTCGTCGGCGGTCGTCGAAGGCGGCCGCGACGACGCGGCCGCCGCGGTGATCCTGCAGCAGTATCTCGACGAACGATGACGATCGAGCTCGACGCCGAGGCGATCTACCGCACGCTCGCGCAGCACGTGCGCGAGGAAATCGCCGGCCGCGACGTGAAGCTCGTCGGCGTTCGCACCGGCGGCGTATGGATCGCCGAGCGGCTGAAGGAGGAGTTGAGAATCGCGCACCCGGTCGGTGTGCTCGACATCTCTTTTTACCGCGACGACTTCGCGCGCGGCGGATTGAATCCGAGCGTCAGACCCTCGCGCATCCCGTTCGAAGTCGCCGGCGCCGACATCCTGCTGGTCGACGACGTGCTGTACACCGGCCGCACGGCTCGCGCGGCGATGAACGAGCTGTTCGACTACGGTCGGCCGGCGCGGATCGACCTGGCGGTGCTGATCGACCGCGGCGGGCGCGAGCTGCCGATCGCCGCGCAGATGGTCGGCGCCACCGTGCAGGTGCCGCCGGACGTCAGCATCGTGCTGTCGCGCGACGAGGCGAACCGGCTGCATCTGACGCTGGAGCAGAAGCCGCGTGGCTAGGCGCCCGAAGTCGCCCCGGCCTTCGGCGGGCCTCTTGCAGACGGGGCTCGCTCCCGTCGCCTTCTTGCGGGACGGGGGCGGCGCGCGCAGCGCGCGGGGGATTCCGCGATGACGGCAGGCATGAATCGCAACCCGCAACTGAACGCCGACGGCGAGCTGCATCACCTGCTTTCGATCGAGGGGCTGCCGCGCGAAACGATCGAACGCATCCTGGCCACGGCCGACAGCTTCATCAACGTCGCCGAGCGCGAAGTCAAGAACGTGCCGCTGCTGCGCGGGCGCAGCGTGTTCAACCTGTTCTTCGAGACGAGCACGCGTACGCGCACGACCTTCGAGATCGCCGCGCGCAGGCTGTCGGCCGACGTGTTCAACCTCGACATCGCGCGCTCGAGCACGAGCAAGGGCGAATCGCTGCTCGACACGATCGACAACCTGACCGCGATGCAGGCCGACATGTTCGTCGTGCGCCACGCCGCGAGCGGCGCGCCGTATCTGATCGCGCGCCACGTCGCGCCGCACGTGCACGTGATCAACGCCGGCGACGGGCGCCATGCGCACCCGACGCAGGGCCTGCTCGACGTGTACACGATCCGCCATTACAAGCGCGATTTCAGCAACCTCACGGTGGCGATCGTCGGCGACATCCTGCACTCGCGCGTGGCACGCTCCGACATCCACGCGCTGACCACGCTCGGCGTGCCCGAAGTGCGCGCGGTCGGTCCCCTGACGCTGTTGCCCGAGGGACTCGAGCAGCTCGGCTGCCGCGTGTTCACCCGGCTCGAAGACGGTATCCGCGGCGCCGACGTGATCATCATGCTGCGGTTGCAGAACGAGCGCATGCGCGGCGCGCTGCTGCCGAGCGCGAAGGAGTACTTCCGCAACTACGGGTTGACGCCCGAGAAGCTCTCGCTCGCCAAACCCGATGCGATCGTGATGCACCCGGGGCCGATGAACCGCGGCGTCGAGATCGACTCGCGCGTGGCCGACGGCGGGCAGAGCGTGATCCTGCCGCAGGTCACCTTCGGCATCGCGGTGCGCATGGCCGTGCTGTCGATCGTCGCGTCTTCGAAGGCCATCCGATGAAGCTCGCGATCCGCAACGGCCGCGTGATCGACCCCGCTTCGGGGCGCGACGCGCCGGCCGACGTGTTCGTCGCCGACGGCCGCATCGCGGCGGTCGGCGGCGCGCCGGCCGGTTTCGTCGCCGACCGCACGATCGACGCGCGCGGGCTGCTGGTCGCGCCCGGACTGGTCGATCTGTGCGCGCGCATGCGCGAGCCCGGCGCCGAAGGGGCGCTCAAGCGCGAGATGCGCGCCGCGCTCGCCGGCGGCGTCACGGGCGTGGTCTGCCCGCCCGACACCGATCCGCCGCTCGACGAACCGGGACTCGTGCGCATGCTGCGGCAACGCTCGCGCGAAGCGGCGGGCGCGCGGCTTTATCCGCTCGGCGCGCTGACCGCGGGGCTGAAGGGCGAAGCGCTGGCGGAGATCGAGACGCTCGCCGAAGTCGGCTGCGTCGCCTTTGCGCAGACCGGCAGCCTGCCGCACGACAACGGCGTGCTGCTGCAGGCGATGCGCTATGCCAGGACCTTCGATCTGCCGATCTGGCTGCGCCCGGTCGAGGACACGCTGGCGGGCAGCGGTGTGGCCGCCGCCGGCGCGGTCGCCGGTCGGCTGGGCCTGCCTTCGATCCCGGTCGAGGCGGAGACCGTCGCGCTGCACACGATCTTCGAACTGCAGCGCGCCACCGGAGCGCGCGTGCACGTGTGCCGGCTGTCGTCGGCGGCCGGTCTCGAACTCGTGCGCGCCGCCAAGCGTGAGGGCCTGCCCGTCACCTGCGATGTCGGCATCCATCACGTGCATCTGATCGACGTCGACATCGGCTACTTCGATCCGGCTTTCCGGCTCGATCCGCCGCTGCGCGGCGAGCGCGATCGAGACGCCATCGTGCGCGCGCTCGCCGACGGGACGATCGACGCGATCTGCTCGGACCACGCGCCGATCGGCGCCGAAGAAAAGCTGCTGCCGTTCGGCGAAGCCGCGCCCGGCGCGACCGCGCTCGAGACGCTGCTGCCGCTCGTGCTCAAGTGGGCGCGCGAGCGCAATGTGCCGCTGGCGCGCGCGCTCGCCAAGGTCACGAGCGAGCCGGCGCGCGTGCTCGGCGAAGACACCGGCCGTCTCGCCGTCGGCGCCAAGGCCGACCTGGTGCTCATCGACCCCGACGAGCACTGGCGCGTCACGCCCGAAGCGCTCGCCAGCCACGGCAAGAGCACGCCGTTCGCCGGCTACGAACTCGAAGGCCGCGCCCGCGCGACCATCGTCGGCGGCGAACCCCGCTTCCAGCGCTGACCCCGAAAATGGGGTCAGACACCTATTATTGATGGCGATGCGTCGGGTGCTGGCCCCGCTGCGCATCGTCGCGCTTCTCGCGCATATCGTTGCCGGCCTCGCGATCACCACGCTCGCCTTTCCGTGGCTCGCGCAGACGGCGCGCAACCGCATCGTTCGCGGCTGGTCGCGCGTGCTGCTGGCGATCTGCGGGGTGACGCTGCGCGCGAGCGGCCGCGCGCTCGACGATGCGATCGCGCGCACCGGCATCGGGCCGGGCAGCAGCGGCCGCCTGCTTCTTGCGAATCACGTCTCGTGGATCGACGTCTTCGCGATCCTCGCGTGCGTGCCGTGCCGCTTCGTCGCGAAGGCCGAGATCGGTCGTTGGCCGCTCGTGGGTTGGCTGGTCACGCTGGTGGGCACGCTGTACATCGAGCGCGGTCGGCGCCACGCGGTCGCCGCGATCAACCACCGCGTTCGCGACAGACTGAAGGCGGGCGAAACGGTGGCCGTGTTTGCCGAAGGCACGACGACCGACGGCTTTTCGCTGCTGCCGTTTCATTCGAACCTGATCGCTCCCGCACTGGAAGTCGGCGGCGAGGTCTGGTTCGACAGCGAAGCCGGGCTCGCGCTGCCGCCACAGCGACGGCGGGCCGGTATGGTGTTCCAGAATTACGCCCTGTTTCCGCACATGACCGTCGAGCGCAACATCGCCTACGGTCTTGAGTCAGAACGACTGGCTGCAGCCGAGGTGAAGCGGCGCGTCGGCGAGGTGCTCGACACGGTGGGGCTCACGGCGCTGGCGCGGCGTCGACCGTCGGCGTTGAGCGGGGGCCAGCGGCAGCGTGTGGC
>JBKBSH010000174.1:0-5283 GCA_046291795.1 Burkholderiaceae bacterium
CCTGCGCTCCGTGCGCCTAGCCAGCAGGCCGCTCGCGACGAAATCTTCACAACTTCTCAGTTGAAGCGCACGTACTGGAAGTCGATCGGCTGGCGGTTGATGCCCACCGCGGGCGGCGCGATCCAGTTGGCGAACTTGCCTGGCTCGACGACGCGGCCCATCAGCGACGCGACGAACGCGCGGTCCTCGTCGCTCGGCAGCCACTCGTTGCGGCGCTGCTGCCACTCGGCCTCGCTGACGACACGACCGTCGGGGCTCGCGCGCACGCCGGCCAGCGTGCCGATGCGGCGGTTGAACGCCTTGTGCGGCGCGACCAGCCGGTGCGGCAATCCGGCCTTTTCGATCACGCGGTTCCAGCGGCCGATGCCGGCGACCGAGTCGCGGATGAAATCGTCGCGCAGCACTTCGTTCAGGGCGTTGAGCATCGGCACCTCGCGCTCGACGAGCCGCCCGTCCTGCACGCCGAGCACCTTGTACGTCATGCCGAGAAGCCTGTGGTCGTCGTCGCGTTTGGTTTCCTCGAAGCGGCCTTTGAGCCCCGCGCTGTAGAAGGTCGCTGCGTTGCTCGACTCGTCGGCGCCGAACAGATCGATCGTCACGCTGAAGTGGAAGTTCAGATACCGCTGGATCGTCGGCAGGTCGATCACGCCGGCCGCGCGCAGCCGGTCGGGCTCGTCGGTCGCGAGTTCGTTCATCGCCTGGCAGGTGCGCTGGATCACGCGCGACACGCCCGATTCGCCGACGAACATGTGGTGCGCCTCCTCCGTGAGCATGAACTTCGTCGTTCGCGCGAGCGGATCGAAGCCGCTTTCGGCCAGCGCGCAGAGCTGGAACTTGCCGTCGCGGTCGGTGAAGTAGGTGAACATGAAGAACGACAGCCAGTCGGGCGTGCGCTCGTTGAACGCCTGCAGGATGCGCGGGTTGTCGGCATCGCCCGAGCGGCGCTCGAGCAGCGCCTCGGCCTCCTCGCGGCCGTCGCGGCCGAAGTACTTGTGCAGCAGGTACACCATCGCCCACAGGTGCCGGCCCTCCTCGACGTTGACCTGGAAGAGATTGCGCAGGTCGTACAGCGACGGTGCGGTCAGCCCCAGATGACGCTGCTGCTCGACCGAAGCGGGCTCGGTGTCGCCCTGGGTGACGATGATCCGGCGCAAATTGGCGCGGTGCTCGCCCGGCACTTCCTGCCACGCCGGCTCGCCCTTGTGCTCGCCGAAGTTGACCTGCCGGCCCGGCTCCGGCGGGTTGAGGAAGATGCCCCAGCGGTACTCGGGCATCTTCACGTAGTCGAAGTGTGCCCAGCCGCCCGGATCGACGCTCACCGCGGTGCGCAGGTAAACGTCGAAGTTCTGCGAGCCCTCCGGCCCCATGTCCTTCCACCACGACAGGTAGTTGGGCTGCCAGTGCTCGAGCGCGCGCTGCAACGCGCGGTCCTCGGACAGGTTGACGTTGTTCGGGATCTTTTCGCTGTAGTCGATGGCTGACATGTGGTTTCCCCGTTGATCGTCTCCCGGTAACCGTTGACCGCCGTCGTCGCGCGGGTCCGCGCGCGGCGGAGAACGGACCAGTGTTTCAGACGCGCTTCCAGTCGAAGGCGGCCTTCTCGCCCTTGCCGTAGACCTTCAGCGCGCCTTTGTCGCCGACGGCGTTCGGGCGGTTGAAGATCCAGTTCTGCCACGCCGTGAGCCGGCCGAAGATGCGCGTGGCCATCGTCTCGCGGCCGTTGAACCGCAGGTTCGCCTCCATGCCCGTCAGCGCGTCGGGCGATAGGCTCGCGCGCTCCTCGATCGCGATCCGCACCTCGTCGGCCCAGTCGATCTCGTCGGGTGCGAAGGTGATGAGCCCCAGCGCGAGCGCCGCCTCGGCGTCGAGCCACTGGCCGCAGCGGGCGCGCACGGCATCGAGCGCCGGCGCTTCGTCATAGAAGCGGCGCGCGAGCCGCGTCTGCCCGGTCGCCAGCGGATAGAAGCCGAAGTTGGTCTCGTTCAGAGCGATTGCGGGCGCCCGCGCCGCATCGCCCGGCGCCGCCAGCATGTAGCTGCGGTCGGCGGCGAGCGCCAGCTCGAACAGCGTGCCCGCAAAGCACGAGCCCGGCTCGATCAGCGCAATGAGCGATCGCGACGACACGTCCAGCCGCGCGAGCGTCCGCCGCAGCAGGCCGATCGTCTCGCGAACGAACCAGTGATCGCGATGCGCGGCGAGCAGCGCGTCGGCCGCGAGCACCGCCTGCGCGTCGCCGGCGGTCTTCAACAGCCAGAGTCCGATCTCGGGCTCGTTGGTGCGCATCGAAAGGATCGCGTCGTCGAGTTCGCGCCCCATCGCGAGCGGCCACCAGGCCGCGCCGGCGGCGACGATCGCGTCGATCGTCTGCGGCTGCGCACCGCTCGGAGCGCGCACGGTGAAGGTGGCCGTTCGGCGCGCGCGGTCGATCTCGACCGTCACGTGGCGGTAGCGCAGCGCGTCGGCTTCGATCTCGCATTCGATCGGCGCGAGCGCCACACCTTGCGCATCGGCCGGCCGGTCGCTGAGCGCAGCGAGCTCCAGTGCGCGCTCGCGCACCTTCTGCGAGAACACCGCGGGCTTGGCGAGCCGGTCCACCAGCCGCCACTGCAGCGCGCGCTCGCCGCGCACGCCCTCGGTGGTCGTGCAGAACACGTCCGCGAGATCGTGCCGCACGCGCCGCTTGTCGGTCAGGCGCGTCAGCCCGCCGGTGCCCGGCAGCACGCCGAGCAGCGGCACCTCGGGCAGGCTCACGCTGGAGGAGCGGTCGTCGACCAGGATGATTTCGTCGCAGGCGAGCGCCAGCTCGTAGCCGCCGCCGGCGCACGCGCCGTTGACCGCGGCGATGAACTTCAGCCCGGAATGCGCGCTCGAGTCCTCGATGCCGTTGCGCGTCTCGTTGGTGAACTTGCAGAAATTGACCTTCCAGGCGTGCGACGACAGCCCGAGCATGAAGATGTTCGCCCCCGAGCAAAAGATCCGATCCTTCAGGCTCGTGATGATGACCGCGCGGACCTCGGGATGCTCGAAACGGATCCGGTTCAGCGCGTCGGCCAGTTCGATGTCGACGCCGAGGTCGTAGCTGTTCAGTTTCAGCTTGTAGCCGGGCACGAGCCCCGCATCCTCGGCGACGTCCATCGCCAGCGTGGCGATCGGGCCGTCGAAGGAAAGACGCCAATGCCGATAACGCGACGGGTCGGTCCGGTAATCGACGCGGGCGAAGGAAGCGATGTCGGGCGCGTTCATGCGGATTCCACGGTGCGGAGGAGCTGTAATATAGTACTCTAATACCGATTTCGGTCGACGGTCGGCGCAGGCCGTGGCCGGACCCGGCGTCGCGGGCGCGCGGAGGGGCCCGTGCCGCAGGGATTCGGCGGCGAACGTCCACGCGCGCGCCGGCACCGCCGAGGTTCGATCGTTCCCCCGCTTTTGGCCACGGAGGTCTGCGATGACCGACACCGCTGCAGCCCGGACGCTTCCGCCCCCGGAGCGATTCAACTTCGCCCGCCACCTGATCGAGTGCAACGCTGCGCGTGCGGGCAAGGTGGCGTATTTCGACGATGCGGGGCAACTCACCTACGGCGAGCTGGCCGAGCGCGCGCGACGCTGCGCCGCAGCGCTGCTTGCGCTCGGTGTGCGCCGCGAGGAGCGCGTGCTGCTGCTGATGCACGACACCGGCGACTGGCCGGTCGCTTTCCTCGGTGCGCTGTACGCGGGTGTCGTCCCGGTGGCCGTCAATACGCTGGCGACCGCCGACGACTACGCGTTCATGCTCGCGCACAGCCGCGCGCAGGCCGCCTTGGTATCGGCGCCGCTCGCGCCGGTGCTGCAGACGGCGATGGCGCGCAGCAAGCACGAGGTCCGGTCGGTGATCGTCTCGCGCGGCAAGGATCTGCCCGCTGGTGCGCTCGATTTCGAACAGTGGCTCGGCGCGCATGCGCCGCTCGCCGCGGCCGCCGATACCGGTGCCGACGAGATCGCTTTCTGGCTGTATTCGTCGGGTTCCACCGGCAGGCCCAAGGGCACGGTGCATACGCACGCAAACCCGTACTGGACCGCGGAGCTGTACGGCAAGCCGGTGCTCGGACTGACCGAAAGCGATCTTTGCTTCTCCGCGGCGAAGCTCTTCTTTGCGTACGGGCTCGGCAACGCGCTGACCTTTCCGCTCGCCGTGGGCGCGAGCGTGCTGCTGATGGCCGAGCGGCCCACCCCCGATGCGATCTTCAAGCGCTGGACCGAGCGCAAGCCGACGGTGTTCTTCGGCGCGCCGACCGGCTACGCCGGCATGCTCGCCTCCCCCAACCTGCCCGGGCGGGACAAGGTCGCGCTGCGGCTGTGCTCGTCGGCCGGCGAAGCGCTTCCGCGCGACATCGGCGAGCGCTTCACCGCGCACTTTGGCTGCGAGATCATCGACGGCATCGGTTCGACCGAGATGCTGCACATCTTCATCTCGAACCGGCCGGGTGACGTGCGCTACGGCACCTCGGGCAAGCCCGTCCCCGGCTACGACGTCGAGATCCGCGACGAAGCCGGCCACGTGATCGAGGACAACGGCCGGATCGGCGACCTGTACGTGCGCGGGCCGTCGTCGGCGCTGCTGTACTGGGCCGACCGCGCGCGCAGCGCGGCGACCTTCCAGGGCGCGTGGACACGCACCGGAGACAAGTACGAACGCGACGCCGACGGCTATTACGTGTACGCGGGCCGAAGCGACGACATGCTCAAGGTCAGCGGCCAGTACGTCTCGCCGTTCGAGGTCGAGGCGACCCTCGTTCAGCACCCGGCCGTGCTCGAAGCCGCGCTGATCGGCATCGCCGACGAGCACGGCCTGACGCGGCCGAAGGCGTTCGTCGTGCTGAAAGACCGCGGTCGGGCGAGCGAAGCGCTGGCCGAGGAACTCAAGCAGTTCGTCAAGGCGCGGCTTGCGCCGCACAAGTACCCGCGGCTGATCGAGTTCATCGACGAGCTGCCGAAGACCGCCACCGGCAAGATCCAGCGCTTTCGCCTTCGGGAAAGCGAGAACGCGCGCGCGGCGCGCTGATGCGCGCGGCGCCCGTTACGATTCGGCCTGCCGAAGGAATCGCCGCACGATGCCCGACAACGCCGCCACGCACGTTCACTTCGCCACGGTCACCCAGCGCGGCAGCGCCGTGCGGCTGGAGTACCGCTGGGTCGGCGTCGACGATCGCGCCGCGCCGCTGCTGGTGTTCCTGCACGAGGGGCTCGGCTCGGCGTCGATGTGGAAGGACTATCCGGCGCGCCTGTGCGACGCCGGCGGATTCCGCG
>JBKBSH010000175.1:0-5268 GCA_046291795.1 Burkholderiaceae bacterium
ACTCGGTGAAGATCTCGTCCGGCGTCACGAACTCCTGCAACTGCACGAGGAAGCACTGATCGCACACGTAAGCGTGCAGTGGATAAAAGGGCTCCATCTCGTGCAACTGGTCGGGCGCAATGTGCGTCTGGCACAGCGGTGACATGCCGAGGTCGACGAAGGTCGTTTTGAGCGGCGCCGCGCAAAAGCGGCACGAGAAATTGCGCGCTTTGCCCTTCGAGGCACCGCTATGCGTTTCGGCCGGCGAGCCTGTGGTGTCCATCGATTTCCCTGATTGATGATGTGAAGTTGTGATGAACGGGGCATAGCGCCCGGGTCGAAGCGACCCGCCCCGGCAGACGAGTCGGGTCGCGCCGATATGCGCCTGACAGCGGGGCGACCCTATCGCACGGCCAGCGCTTGGTCGGAGCGATCAGAAACGAATCCCGCAAACAGGGTACCGGAAGCGTCGTCCCGCGTCACCGGCCGGCTTCGCGGCGCGCTTGTTGACCCGACGGGCGGATCGGTTCGCAGCCATCCGACCGACAGTGCCGCCTCGGCTTGAGGTCGGTGCCCGGGCAACGGCTGCCGGTGCGTTTTGGGCTCTTGCTCCATAGGCCCCCTCGGGGACCGCCGGCTCAGCCGCCATTCGTCGCCCCGCTCCGGCCGATCCGCTTGGCGCTCGTCAATCTGTTGCTTTCTCCCAAAGATTTGCTAGCTGCTACCAAGAACTTGGGATATATTCGTCTCGCTAGCAAGCCGGATTGGCTGCCAATGCAACACCAAGCTGGGTCGCAATGCACGGGAATTTTCTGCACACGCGCAACGGCGAGAGCCGCTGGAGCCGCAGCCGGACGCTCCGATAGCCTGACTTGCACTGATCGGAAGCATCCGCGGCATCACGCCGCAGTCATATGTGGGGATGACCATGTCGCGATGCCGGGCAGGGGCCAGCTGAACGGGCGGCGGCACGGATAAGCCGGGCTCAAAGCGCAGCAACAAGCCGAAAAGCGGCCGGAGAGGGTCATGGTTCGAGTTTTCCGCCATCACATACCCGTTGGAACGATCGTCCAGTGGCTCGCAGACGCGGGAATCTTCCTGGGGTCGCTCCTGCTCGCTGCGTACGTGCAACTCGCGCCGTACGGTGCATCGGCCTCCTTAGTGTTCGAAGCGGGCCTCGTGTACGCGCTGCTGATGCTGGCGATGAACGCCGCTTTCGGCCTGTACCGCCGCGACGAGGCGATCACGTTCGCGGCGATTGTCGGACGCCTGCTGCTCGCGCTGGCCCTCGGGGCTCCGCTTGCGTACCTGCTCTTCTATCTGCTGCCCGGCGGCCAGAGCGCGCAGGCAGTCCTTGGCTACACGCTGTTGTATGCGGCCTGTGCGCAGATCTTGCTCCGGCAGGTGATGAACACGGCGCGCAGCGCCGGCATCGGCGCGCGCCGCGTACTGATCGTGGGCGTGGGTCCCGAAGCGAAGACGGTGGAGGAATCCCTCAGGTCGATCGGCTATCCGCGCTATGCGGTCGTCGGCTTCTACCAGGCGGGGCCCGGTGATGCAGCCGGCATGCTGCCGACCCAGCGCGTGTACGCGCGCGAGAACGACCTGACCGAACTGGTCCGGCGGCTGCGCGTGCAGGAAGTGATCGTCGCCGTTCGCGAGCAGCGCGGCGGCGTGCTGCCTTTGCGTGAACTCCTGGAGTGCCGGATCAACGGCGTTCCCGTGACGGACCTGGCGGGCTTCTACGAGCGCGTCCGGGGCGAGGTGCCGATCGAGTCGCTGAAAGCGAGCTGGCTCATCTACGGTCAGGGCTTCGCGCAGGACGGGCTAAGGGCCGTGGTCAAGCGCGCGTTCGACGTCGTCGCGTCGACGATTTTGTTGATCCTGGCGCTGCCGGTGATGCTGCTCGCGGCGATCGCCATTTATCTTGAGAGCGGACTGCCGATCATCTACCGGCAGGAACGCGTGGGGCGCGGCGGCCGCACCTTCATGTGCCTGAAGTTCCGCAGCATGCGGACGGACGCGGAGAAAGACGGCGTGGCCCGCTGGGCGGCGGCGGGCGACTCGCGCGTCACACGCGTGGGGCGGATCATGCGCAAGACGCGCATCGACGAACTGCCGCAGTTGATCAACGTCTTGCGCGGCGACATGAGCCTGGTCGGCCCGCGGCCCGAGCGCCCGTGCTTCGTCAACGAACTGAAACAGCAGATCCGCTTCTACGACATCCGCCACAGCGTCAAGCCCGGGCTGACCGGCTGGGCGCAGGTCCGCTACAGCTATGGCGCGTCCGTCGAAGATGCGAGCAAGAAGCTGGAATACGACCTGTACTACGTCAAGAACCACTCGTTGTTCCTCGACTTCCTGATCCTGGTCGAGACGGTGCGAGTCGTCCTGTTCCGGGAAGGTGCCCATTAGCGGGGGCGTTCGCCGTACCGCGGCAAACGTCGGCGGTCGGTCGGGTGGGCGACTACGGGTCGCTGCGGGCGGGCAGAATCGCCTCCCGAACTCTTCCGCTGCGGTCCGTCGCTTTGAACCCCGCCCTAGCCGCCGATTGGTCGACCGATCCCGCCGTCTGGTCCTACGGGATCGCGGCGCTGGTTTTCGGCGCCTTCTCGACCCAGCTCATCCTCGGGCGGCGCGGATCGGGCGTCGGCGGACTGCTGCTCGCTGCGGTCATCTTGCAGGCCGCATGGGCGGCGGCAACGCTCGCTCACGCCGCCATCGGCGGTGCGCTCGCCTGGACTGTGGCGCGCGCCTTCGACGGACTGCGCTATGCGGCGCTGCTCGCTTTTCTCGCGATGATCCGCGTGCAAGGCTTCGGCGGCGCCGGCTCGGCGGCAGGCGTCGGGCGCTCACAGCGCCTTTTGACCGGGGGGCTCCTGGTTGCCGTGATCGTCGTTCACGTGTTTGCGCCGCTGCCGATGGCGCCCGCGGCCCGCGGCGGCATGGACATGCTCGTGCCAGTGCTGCTGCTCGGCACGAGCGTCGTGGGGCTGGTCCTCGTCGAACAGGTCTATCGCAACATGTCGCAGGCGCAGCGCTGGAACGTGCGGCCGCTGTGCGTGGCGCTCGCAGCGGTGTTCGGCTACGACCTGGTGCTGTATTCGGACGCGGCGTTGTTCCGCGAGGTCGATGCCAACCTGTGGGCCGCCCGGGGCGTCGCCCATGCGCTCGTGACCCCCTTGCTCGGCATCGCTGCCGCACGCAACAAGGACTGGCGCTTCGACGTCGCGCTGTCGCGCGGTGTGGTCGCCGGTTCGACGGCACTCGTCGCCTCCGGTGTCTATCTGCTGGCGATTGCGATCATCGGCTACTACGTGCACTACTTCGGCGGAAGCTGGGGCAGGGCGCTGCTGACGGTGGTTTTGTTCGCCGGGTTGGTCGGCTTCGTACTGGTGACCCTTTCCGGCACGTTTCGCGCCAAGATGCGCGTGTTCGTCGCGAAGCACTTCTTTCCCTACCGCTACGACTATCGGGAAGAGTGGCTGTCGTTCACTCGCACGCTGTCGAACCCCGGCACGCCCGGGTCCATTCGCGAGCGCGGCATCCGCGCGCTGGCGGATCTCGTCGAAAGCATCGGCGGAGCCCTGTGGATGAAAGGCGACGACGGTTCTTACGGACAGGTCGCGCGCGTCAACCTGCCGGCGAGCGACCATGTCGAGGCGGCGTCCGACTGGCTGCCGTCGTTTCTTGCCGAGACCGGCTGGGTCATCGATCTGCACGATCTGCGCCGGGATCCCGCCAAGTACAAGGTCGACCGGATGCCGTCATGGCTGCTGCAATTTCCGGCCGCTTGGCTCGTCGTGCCGCTGTTCGACGGCGAAGAACTGCTCGGTTTCGTTCTGCTTGCCGAGCCCAGGGTGAGGTTCGAACTGAATTGGGAGGTGCTCGACCTGCTGAAGACCGCCGGGCGCCAGGTCGCGGGGTTTCTCGCGCAGGAACGGGCGACCGAGGCGCTGCTGGAAGCGAGGAAGTTCGACGCGTTCAACCGGATGTCGGCTTTCGTCGTGCACGACCTGAAGAACCTTGTGGCGCAGCTTCAGCTTCTGCTGAGGAACGCGGAACGCCACCGCGCGAATCCGGACTTCCAGCGCGACATGCTGGCGACGGTCGAACACGCGGTGGGGCGCATGAACCACCTGATGCGGCAGCTTCGTTCGGGTGTGGAGCCGGTCGAGCGTCCGGGTCCGGTCGAACTGCGCGCGGTCGCCGACCGCCTGCAACAGCGGTTCGGGGCCATTGGGCAAGGGTTGTCGTTCGACCTGGAGCCGGGCATCGTCGTCGTCGGCCACGAGGATCGGGTGGAACGTGTCGTTGGTCATCTCGTGCAGAACGCGATCGATGCGTCGGGAGATAATCCACGCGTGAGCGTGCGGATCCGTCGCGACGGGGCGCAGGCGGTCATCGAGGTTGCCGACCATGGCACCGGCATGACTGCGGAGTTCGTGCGCGAGCGTCTGTTCAAACCGTTTCAATCGACCAAGCACACCGGAATGGGTATCGGCGCCTACGAGAGCCAGCAGTACGTCAGCAGCATCGGCGGCCGCATCGAGGTCGATACGGCGCCCGGTGCCGGGACGACCGTGCGCGTGTTCCTGCCGCTGGCCTCCCGCAGCGTGGTCGAAGCCGAGGGTGCGGCGTGAACGCGGTGCGCAAGCCACTGCTGATCGTCGAGGACGACCCTGCCCTGCAGACGCAGATGAAATGGGCGTTCGACGCCTACGAAGTAGCCGTTGCGTCGGATCGCGAATCGGCGCTCGCGCAGGTGCGACGGCTCGAACCCTCCGTCATCACGCTCGATCTGGGGCTGCCCCCTGCGCCGGACGAGCCGACCGAGGGCCTGGCCACGCTGCAGCAGATCCTCGGGCTTCTGCCCGACGCGAAGGTCATCGTGCTGACCGGCCAGAACGATCGCGCCAACGCGCTGCAGGCGGTGGCACTCGGCGCGTACGACTTCTATGCCAAACCGTTCGAGCCCGAGGTGCTGGGCCTGATGATCGAGCGCGCGTTCCGGTTGCACGAACTGCAGGAGGAAAACCGCCGACTGCAATCGACGCGGCAGGCCGCGGCGCTTGCCGGCATCCTGACTCGCGATCCGGACATGCTGAAAGCCTGTCGCACGGTGGAGAAGGTCGCGCCGACCAACGCGAGCGTGCTGATCCTGGGTGACTCGGGCACGGGCAAGGAGCTCTTCGCGCGTGGCCTGCACGAGCTGTCGCCGCGGCAGGGGCAGCGCTTCGTTGCGATCAACTGCGCGGCGATCCCGGAGACGCTGCTCGAAAGCGAGCT
>JBKBSH010000176.1:0-5217 GCA_046291795.1 Burkholderiaceae bacterium
GTCGCCGACGAGTGCATCGCCCTCGTGAACGCCGACGCACAGCGGCGCGCGCTTTCGATCGGCCAGACGCAGACCGCCCGCGCGCCGGCGCACGTGTGGGCCGACCGCACGCGGCTCAAGCAGGTGCTGCTGAATCTGCTGTCGAACGCGGTGAAGTACAACCGCGACGGCGGCCGCATCGACGTCGACATCGACGCCGACGCCGAAGGCCGCGCGCTGATCACCGTGCGCGACACCGGGCCGGGGCTCGCGCCGGCACAGATCGAGAGGCTGTTCCGGCCGTTCGACCGGCTCGGCATGGAAGCGGGACCGATCGAAGGCACCGGCATCGGCCTGACGATCGCGCTGCGGCTCGTCGAGCAGATGGGCGGCGCGCTGACGGTGAGCAGCGAGCCGGGCGTCGGCAGCGCGTTTCGCGTCGCGCTGCCGGCGGCGTCGGCGGCGCGCGACGAGGCCGCCGACGTGCTGCAGGCGATCGCGCCGGCGAGCGTGGAGCCGCGCGAGGACGTGCGCGGCACCGTGCTGTACGTCGAGGACAACCCGTCGAACGTCGCGGTCGTCGAACAGCTTCTCGCGCTGCGGCCGAACGTGAAGCTGTTCACCGCCGGCGACGGCGCCAGCGGCCGCGTGATGGCCGCGGTGTGCCAGCCCGACCTGATCCTGCTCGACATGCGGCTGCCCGATACCGACGGCGCGTCGCTGCTCGCCGATCTGCGTTCGCGCCCCGAAACGAAGTCGATCCCGTGCATCGGTGTATCGGCCAACGCGATGCCGTCGGACATCGCGCATGCGCGCGCGGCGGGGTTCGCCGACTACTGGACCAAGCCGATCGAGGCCGGCCCCTTCCTGCGCGGCATCGACGCCGCGCTTGCGCGTTCGCGGTAACGCCGATACGCGGTGGCGCGGAATCCGCGCGAGGCTGGGCGCTGTTCGTTCGTCCGCGCGCCGCCGTCGGCGATCGCCGGGGTCCGTACAATCCGCAAGCCGCGCCCGGCATGGCCCTGATGGATGATGCCCCGCATGCGAAACGATCAAGTCGTCACCGTCCGGCGCGCCGATTACAAGCCGCCTGCGTACCTGGTCGATCGAATCGACCTGGAGTTCGACCTCGACCCCGAATCGACGCAGGTCGTCGCGTCGATGGCCGTGCGGCGCAATCCGGCCGGCCCCGGCGGGCCGCTCGTGCTCGACGGCGAAGATCTGCAACTGCAATCGATCGAGCTGGACGGCCGCGCGCTCGGCGCCGATCGCTACACGCTGGCCGACGGCCGCCTGACGCTGCAGCCGCCGCGCGAGGCGTTCGCGCTGCGCGTGCGCAATCGCATCCGGCCGGCAGCCAACACCGAGCTGATGGGGCTGTTCGTTTCGCACGGCAGCTTCTTCACGCAGTGCGAGGCCGAGGGCTTCCGGCGCATCGCGTTCTTCCCCGATCGGCCCGACGTGATGGCGACGTACACGGTGACGCTGCGCGCCGACAAGTCACGCTATCCGGTGTTGCTGTCGAACGGCAATCTCGCCGGTGGCGGCGATCTGCCCGACGGCCGCCACTGGGCGCGCTGGGAGGATCCGTTTCCGAAGCCGAGCTACCTGTTCGCGCTCGTCGCGGGCCGCTTCGTCTGCCGCGAGGAGCGAATGAAGACCCGCTCGGGGCGCGAAGTGCTGTTGCAGGTGTGGGTCGAACCGGATCAGCTCGACAAGACCGCGCACGCGATGGAAAGCCTCAAGCGCGCGATCCGCTGGGACGAGCTGCGCTACGGTCTGGAACTCGACCTGGACCGCTTCATGATCGTCGCCTCCAACGACTTCAACATGGGGGCGATGGAGAACAAGGGACTGAACGTCTTCAACGCGAAGTACGTGCTGGCCAATCCGCTGGTCGCCACCGACGTCGACTACGCGAACATCGAGTCGATCGTCGGCCACGAGTACTTCCACAACTGGACCGGCAACCGCGTGACCTGCCGCGACTGGTTCCAGTTGAGCCTGAAGGAAGGGCTGACGGTGTTCCGCGACCAGGAGTTCTCGGCGGACATGCTCGCCGAGCACGCCGCAGGCGCGGCCGCCGCTTTTGCGCGAGCGGTCAAACGCATCGACGACGTCCGCACCCTGCGTGCGGCGCAGTTTCCCGAAGACGCCGGCCCGATGGCGCATCCGGTACGGCCCGACTCGTATCAGGAGATCAGCAACTTCTACACCGCGACCGTCTACGAGAAAGGCGCCGAGGTCGTCCGCATGCTGCAGACGCTGCTGGGACGCGAAGGCTTCCGGCGCGGTCTCGACCTGTATTTCGAGCGGTACGACGGGCAGGCGGTGACCTGCGACGACTTCCTCGCCGCGATGGGCGACGCCAACCGCCGCGACCTGACAATCTTCGGCCGGTGGTACGCACAGGCGGGCACGCCGCGCATCGCGGTGGCGACGAGCTACGACGAAGCGCACGGCATCTACGAGCTGACGCTGACGCAGAGCTGCCCGCCGACGCCGGGGCAACCGGACAAGGAACCGTTCCACATCCCGTTCGCGATCGGACTGCTCGGGCCGGACGGCCGCGACCTGCCGCTGCAGCTCGAAGGCGAAGCGGCGCCGGCGACGGGAACGCGCGTGCTCGAACTCGCCGAGCCGAGCCGGACCTGGCGTTTCGTCGAAGTGCGGCAGCCGCCGGTGCCTTCGCTGCTGCGCGACTTCTCGGCGCCGGTGATCGTCGACTACCGCTACTCGGACGAGGAACTGGCTTTTCTCGCCGCGCACGACAGCGATGCCTTCAATCGATGGGAGGCGGGTCAGCGGCTCGCGGTCGCGCGCCTGCTCGCCGCGACCGAAGCGTTCGAGACGCAGAACTCACCGCACCTCGACGACGCGTTCGTCGACGTGTTCCGCCGCACGCTCGCCGACGGCGAGCTCGCGCCCGCGTTCCGCGAACAGGCGCTGCAGCTGCCGGCCGAATCGTTCATCGCCGAGCAGCGCGCGATGGTCGATCCGGAGGCGATCCGCGCCGCGCGCCAGTTCGTCCGTCGCGAGCTGGGCCGCAGGCTCGCCGCGGAGTTCGCGCAGACGTACGAAAGCCAAGAGGTGTCCGGCCCGTATGCGCCGACACCCGAGGCAGCCGGCCGCCGCGCGCTGCGCAACCTCGCGCTGACCTACCTCGTCGACAGCGGCGACGAGCAGGCGCTGGCGCTGGCCCGCGCACAGCTCGCGAACGCGACGAACATGACCGACAAGCAGGCGGCGCTGGCGGCGATCGTCAACAGCGCCGCGCCGTTCAAGGTCGACGTGCTGCTGCAGCTGGCGCGCGACTGGGCGCACGAGCCGTTGCTGATGAACAAGTGGTTCCAGGTGCAGGCCACCGCCGTCGCACAGCGCGGCGAACCGCGCGTGCTCGAGCGCGTGCAGATGCTCGTAAGGCACCCGGCGTATTCGGCGTCGAACCCGAACAACGTCTACGCGCTGGTGCTCGGCTTCTGCGCGCACAACCCGGCGGAATTCCATCGCAGCGACGGCGCCGGCTACGCGTTCTGGCGCGAACAGGTGCTGGCGCTGGACGCGATCAACCCGACGGTGGCCGCGCGCGTGGCGCGTTCGCTCGACCGCTGGCGCAAGTTCACGCCCGACCGCCAGCGCCTGATGAAGGAGGCGCTCGCCGAAGTCGCGCGCGCGCCGCGGCTGTCGCGCGACGTGCGCGAGATCGTGACCAAGGCGCTGGAGAATTAGCATTGCGGATCGCGCCGGCACCGCGCCGGTCCGAGATCCGACCCATCGTCCACTCGCCCCCGACCGCCCTATGAAAAACGCCTTCTATGCCCAATCCGGCGGCGTCACCGCCGTGATCAACGCTTCCGCCTGTGGTGTCATCGAGACCGCGCGCAGGCATGCGGACCGCATCGGCAACGTCTACGCGGGACGCAACGGCATCATCGGCGCGCTCACCGAAGACCTGATCGACACCGGCGCGGAGAGCGCAGCAGCGATCGCCGCGCTGCGCGCCACCCCCGCCGGCGCGTTCGGCTCGTGCCGCTTCAAGCTCAAGAGCCTGGAGGCCAACCGGCGCGAGTACGAGCGGCTGATCGAGGTCTTCAGAGCGCACGACATCGGCTACTTCTTCTACAACGGCGGCGGCGATTCGGCCGACACCTGCTTCAAGGTGTCGCAGCTGTCGGAAGCGATGGGCTATCCGATCCAGGCGATCCACGTGCCGAAGACCGTCGACAACGACCTGCCGATCACCGACAACTGCCCCGGCTTCGGCTCGGTGGCCAAGTACATCGCGACCTCGACGCTGGAAGCGTCGTACGACGTACGCTCGATGAGCCGCACGTCGACCAAGGTGTTCGTGCTCGAAGTGATGGGCCGGCACGCGGGCTGGATCGCCGCCGCCGGCGCGCTCGTCGCCGACCAGGGCATCCCGGTCGTGACGCTGTTTCCGGAAATCCCGTTCGACCGTGAAGCGTTCCTGGCCACGGTGAAGAGCAAGGTGCAGCAGTACGACTACTGCACCGTGGTCGTCTCGGAAGGCTGCCGCGGACCCGACGGCAAGTTTCTCGCCGAGCAAGGAACGCGCGACGCGTTCGGGCACGCGCAGTTGGGCGGCGCCGCGCCGGTGGTCGCCGGCATGGTCAAGGACGCGCTCGGCTACAAGTACCACTGGGCCGTCGCGGACTACCTGCAGCGCGCCGCGCGACATCTGGCCTCGAAGACCGATGTCGAACAGGCCTACGCGGTCGGCCGGGCGGCGGTCGAGTTCGCGCTCGCCGGCCATAACGCCGTGATGCCGACGATCGTGCGCAAATCGTCGCGCCCGTATGCGTGGGAGATCGGCATGGCGCCGCTGTCGGAAGTGGCCAACGCGGAGAAGTTCATGCCGCGCGATTTCATCTCCGCCGACGGCTACGGGATCACCGACGCCTGCCGCGAGTACCTGTACCCGCTGATCCAGGGCGAGGACTTTCCGCCGTTCGACAACGGGCTGCCGAAGTACGTCACGCTGAACAACGTCGCGGTCGGGAAGAAGCTGCCGGAGTTCAGGCTCGCGTAAGACGCGCGCTCGCGATGGCGGCGACGACGTCCGCGATGCGCCGATCCTGGGCGCTGGTCGCGGCGCAGTTTGCGCTGATCGGGCTGCTCGTCGTCACGACGCGGCCGAGCGCGACGGCGACGGCCGTCGCGCTGGCCGTCGCCTTCGGGACCGCAGCCGCTGCGGTCGGGATCGCCGCGCTCGCAGCC
>JBKBSH010000177.1:0-5199 GCA_046291795.1 Burkholderiaceae bacterium
ATCATCGTGAAGCCCATCAGCGCGGCGGCGGCGCCGGCGGCTTTGGGGAACGGCGCCACCGCGCCGGATTGCGCGGGCGGCTGGATCATGCCGTGCGAGATGCCGTAGAAGAACATCGGCACGACGATCGCGGCGGGCACGTGCACGCCGGCGATCGCGAGCAGCGCCATCGCGAGACCGGCTGCGGCCTGCAGCGACGCGCCGGCAGAGATCGTGCGCTGCAATCCGTGCCGCACGACGAAGCGGCGGCACACGAGCGTGCCGACGAGGTAGCCGGCGACCATCGTCGAGAACGAAAAACCGTAGGCGGTCGTCGATACGCCGAGCACGCGGATCAGCACGAACGACGATCCCGAGATGAACGCGAACAGCCCCGCGTAGGTGGCGGCGGCCGACAGCGTGTAGGCGCGGAACGCCGGCGACCGCGCGACCTCGGCATACGTGCGCAGCATCGGCGCGATGCGCAGCGCGTGCGGATTGCGGTACAGGTTCGTTTCCCTGAGCTTCAGTGCAGCAGCCGCTGCCAGCAGCAGCGAGAATGCGGCGAGCAGCGCGAACGCCGAGCGCCAGCCGAACGCGACGTACAGATACGCACCCACCACCGGTCCGGTGAGCGGCGCGAAGCTCATGATCGTCGCCGCGGCCGCGAGCATGCGCGCGCCTTCGGTCGGTGCGTACAGATCGCGAACGAGGCCGCGCGCGCCGACCAGGCACGAGCACGCGCCGACCGCCTGCAGCAGGCGCGCGCCGATCAGCAGCTCGATCGTCGGCGCGAACATCGCGAGCACGCTCGCGCCGCAGTAGACGAAGGCGCCGCCGACGATGACCGGATAGCGGCCGTAGCGGTCCGACACCGGTCCGGCGACGAGCTGCCATGCGCCGAACGCGGCGACGAAGATCGACAGGGTCCACTGCACCGTCGCGACGGTCGAGTCGAAGTAGGCTGCGATGCCCGGCAGCGTCGGCAGGTACAGATCGGTCGCCAGCGGCTGCAGCATCGACAGCCCCGCGGTGAACCACAGCACGGTCGTCGCGGTGAGCACGGTCGCGGCGACTCGTGCGGTCGGCTGCTTCATGCGCGTTCCTCCCGCCGAGAAAACGCACGGCCGTTCACTGCGGGCGCGCGATCGATGCGGCCCAGCCTTGCGGCAGGCCGTACAGGCGCTCGACGTTGTCGATGGCGACGCGCCGCGCGAGCGCCGGCGGCAGTTGATCGACGAGTCGGCGCAGGTTCGGCAGCGTCTGCGCGAGCGCGGGGGTGCGCGGCGCGTCGGCCGTATGGAAGCGGTCGCTGCCCAAGACGAAGCGGTCGGGGAAATCGGCAATCAGCTTGACCCACGCCGGCTTGAGTCGCCCCTGCTCGTCGAGCGCGAAGCTCGGATGCGGCAAGGTGCGTCCGCCGCCGCGTAGGCTCATGTACAGGTTTGGGTGGCGCGCCAGCAGCTCGCGGCACAGAGCCGGCGTGCGCGTTCGCAGCGGGTCGGAGCCCGCGTGCGCCCAGATGATCTTCGCGTTGCGGTTGTGGGCGAGAAGCCGTTCGAAAGCGGCCAGGTTGGCGTCGAGCGTGCGCGGGTTCTTCGGGTTCTGCGCGAGCGGCGCCGGCAGCGGCATCGGCTCGGGCACCGCATCGAAGTGCAGGTCGATCGGAACGTTGCGCTCGGCGGCGATGTCGGCGAGCGCGAGCAGCAGCGGATGGTCGGCTGGGGCGACCGAGTAGCGGTGCATGGAGCCCATCGCCGGCAGCGAAAGATGATGCGCCGTGATCTCGCCGAAGCCGACGGCGCCCTGCGCGAGCAGTCGTTCGGCCTGCTCGCGAAAGCGCTGCCTGGTCGACTCGTCGACCGCGTCGGGCGGGGTGCGCAGGATGGTCGGGTTCAGCGTGCCGCCGCCGCCCACGAGCAGGAAGCGGCCGGGGTGGCGGTCGACCGCGAACTTCAACTCATCGATGTCGTAGAAAAACGGGATGTCCTTGCCCTGCGGCGGAGGCATCAGCACGCTCGTGCGGACGCCAAGCCGGTCCATCTCGGCGACGGCGGCCTCGAGCGCTGCGGGAAACTGGGCGATGCCGCCCAGGTTCTCCAGGTGCGCGTGCGTGTCGACGATCGGCGGCGGCCGGTCGTCGGCGGTCGCCGCCACGGGCGCCAGCGCGAGGACGGCGCGCAGCAGCGCGACAAGGGCGGGGCGGACGACGGCTGCGCTCATCGACCGCGCAGGAACAGCTTGTCCAGCTCGGCGAGCGAAAGCTGGATCCAGGTCGGCCGGCCGTGGTTGCACTGGTCGGCGCGTTCGGTCGCTTCCATCTCGCGCAGCAGCGCATTCATCTCGTCGAGCGTGAGCCTGCGGTTCGCGCGTACCGCGCCATGGCAGGCGAGCGTGGCGAGCAGCTCGTTGCGGTGCTCGGTCAGCACGCGCGAGCCGCCGAACTCGCGCAGATCGCGCAGCACGTCGCGCGCGAGCGACGCGCCGTCGGCGCCGGCGAGCAGCGCGGGCAGCGCGCGCAGCGCGAGCTGCGTGGGGGAGGCCGGAACGAGGTCGAGACCGACGGCGGAGAGCGTTTCCGCGTGCTCCTCGGCGGTGGCGACGTCGAGCGCGTCGGCCGCGAAGACCTGCGGGATCAGCAGCCGCTGCTGCGGGATCGCGCGCGCGTCGAGCTGGCGCTTGAGCTTTTCGTAGACGATGCGTTCGTGCGCGGCGTGCATGTCGACCAGCACGAGCCCGGCACGGTTCTGCGCCAGCACGTAGATGCCCGCGAGCTGAGCGAGCGCGATGCCGAGCGGCGAGTCCCCGTCGCCACCGTCCGCGATGAGCGCTGCAGTGGCCGGGCGCACGCCTCCGGGCGCGAGCATCGCGAGGTATTCGGCGACCGGCTGCGCGATGCCGAGCGTCGCCTGCTCTGCGCGTTGCGGCCATGGCGATCGCGCGATCGACGGCGCGGCGGCGGCCGGCGAATCGATGTGCGCCGGCTCGACGCCCTGAGTCTGGTGAAGGGGCGCCAGCGCCTCCTGCACCGCGCGCAGCACGAACTGGTGCACCGCCTGCGAATCGCGCAGCCGCACCTCGATCTTGGTCGGATGCACGTTGACGTCGACGCGCGTCGGGTCGATGTCGAGGAACAGCACGTACATCGGCTGCGACTGTCCGTGCAGCACGTCGGCGTACGCGGCGCGCACCGCGTGCGCGAGCACCTTGTCGCGCACGTAGCGGCCGTTGACGTAGAAATACTGGGCGTCGGGGCGCGCGCGCCGCGGTCGGCAGTCCGACCCAGCCGCGCAGCCGGATCGCGCCAGCCTGCGCGTCGACCGCGCGATTCGCGCCGGCAAAGCCGTCGGGCATCAGCGCCGTGGCGCGATCCAGCAGCGTCGTCGCGGGCAGATCGCGAACGACGCGACCTTCGTGCGCGACGGTAAACGCGACCGCCGGATGAGCAGCGGCGATGCGTTCGACCTGCGCGATGCAGTGGCCGAGCTCGGTCGCTTCGGCGCGCAGGAACTTGCGGCGCGCGGGCGTCTTGAAGAACAGGTCGCGGACTTCGACGCGCGTGCCGGGCGGGCCGGCGGCCGGTTCGATCGTCCCGCCTTCGCCCTCGATGCGGAACGCGCTCGGCGCGCCGCGCTCGCGCGACGTGATGCTGACCGCGGCGACCGAGGCGATCGCCGCCAGCGCCTCGCCGCGAAAACCGAGCGAGAGTACCGACTCCAGGTCCTGCAGGCTCGCGATCTTGCTGGTCGCGTGGCGCGCCAGCGCGAGCGGTAGTTCGTCGCGCGGAATCCCGCAGCCGTCGTCGGCGACCAGCACGCGCCGCACGCCGCCGCCTTCGAGCCGGACGTCGATGCGCGTGGCGCCGGCGTCGAGCGCGTTTTCGACGAGCTCCTTGACGATCGAGGCGGGGCGTTCGACGACTTCGCCGGCGGCGATCTGGCTGATCAGCGGATCGGGCAGCGGACGGATCGCGCGCCGCCCCGAAGCCGGTGCGAGCGGCGGCGAGAGCATGTGGCCGATTATAGGAAGCGGCGCGTACGCGAACGCGGTGCGAGCCCGGGTCGCCGCATCGGATCGCTCGCGTATCATGCGGCGGTTTCTTTGCTCGTACGGCCCAACCCTTCGCTCCCCGACGCCGAACGCGCGGGGCGCTCCAAGTCAACGCGCGGCATCCGATGGAAGGCATCCACTGGGGCGATCTGTTCACCGCGATGGACCAGTTTCTGCTGGCCATGGCGCAGAAGCACGGCGTGTGGGTCTACGTCACGCTGTTCGCGATCTTCTTCTCGGAGACGGGACTGGTCTTCATGGCGTTCCTGCCCGGCGACTCGCTGCTGTTCGTCGCCGGCGCCGTGGCGGCCGCGGGCTACATGGACGTGTACGCGCTGATCGTGCTGATCTCGATCGGTGCGATTCTCGGCAACACGCTGAACTATCTGATCGGCTCCTGGCTCGGCCGCAAGGTCTACGACGGCACGATTCGCTGGATCGACCTGGCGGCGCTGATGAAGACGCACGATTTTTACGAGCGGCACGGCGGCAAGACGATCATGATCGCGCGCTTCGTTCCGGTGGTGCGATCGTTCGCGCCGCTGGTGGCCGGCGCCTCGGGGATGGATTTCCGCAAGTTCCAGCTGTTCAACGTCGCCGGCGCGCTGCTGTGGGTCGTCGCGCTGGTCGGCGGCGGGTATCTGTTCGGTAACGTGCCGATCGTGCGCGACAACCTCGGCATCATCCTGATCGTCGGCATCGCCGCGGTGCTGGGTCCGCTCGCGCTGGGAGCGCTGATGCGCGTGGTCGGCGCATGGCAGCGGCCCGTGTCCGGCGCGGCGCGCGCGGTATCGGTTCGGCCGCGCGACGGCGACTGACCGCAGCCGCTATCCGAGCGGGCTGCGCGCGCGCGGCGGGTGCTTGGCGAAGTAGCGGCGGATGCCGTCGTAGATCGCCTGCGCCATGCGTTGCTGGTAGGCGTCGTCCTTCAGCCGTCGTTCCTCTTCCGGAGTGCTGATGAACGCCGTCTCGACGAGGATCGACGGGATGTCGGGCGCTTTCAGCACGGCGAAGCCGGCCTGTTCGACACGCGGCTTGTGCAGCGGATTGACACGCTCCAGCTCGCGCAGCACCGCGTTGCCGAAGCGCAGGCTGTCGTTGATCTGCGCGGTGGTCGACAGGTCGAGCAGCACGCGCGCGAGCTGATGGTCGTGCTGGCCGAGGTTGACG